>CAYYOX010000953.1:462-2293 GCA_964473065.1 uncultured Planctomycetaceae bacterium
GTTGAGACGGGCGGGAGTCGAGGAGCGCGCCTGGCAGGGCTTGTGGCGAACCACGGTCGCGCAGAGGCCGGCCGACGAGGTGGCCGAGGAGTTGGGCATGACCCGGGCAGCCGTCTATAAGGCAAAATCCCGCGTGAGGCGCCGCATCCGCCGGGAACTGGGTGAATAATTGGGATGAGGGCATGGAAAAGACCCACAAGCAAAGACGTTTCTCGGTGAATCGCCCTCACCCTAACCCTCTCCCAGAGGGGGAGGGGACTTATTTCCAAAAGTGCTGTCAGACTCCCGCGTTGTTCTTGTAGCGAGGAACTTTTCGTACCAAGAACCGGGAGGACCCTGTGATGTCCAAACCAGCTTGCCCAACCCATGATGAGCTCTTGTCCTACGTCGTAGGGCGGCTTCCCGACGACTCGGCCGATGCCGTGGCCGTCCATGTCGACGCGTGTTCCGATTGCCAGATGACGCTGTCCGACGTGAACGACGATGAGGATACGCTGGTCGTCGGACGGCGAGAGTCGGCTGCCGACAATCCGTATCAGGACGAGCCCGAATGCGGTCAGTTCCTCAGTGAATTGGAATTCCTGATGTCTCCCGGCGAAGCTCTGCCGCAGTTGGGCCAACTGGGCGAATATCAACTGCTTGAAAAGCTCGGCCAAGGAGGCATGGGCACGGTCTACAAGGCCGTGCATACCAAGCTCGATCGCATGGTGGCCTTGAAAGTGCTGCCGCAAAGCCGCATGGACGATCCTCGGGCGGTCGCCCGATTCGAGCGAGAAATGAAGGCCGTCGGGGCCTTGGACCATCCGAACATCGTGCGCGGCCACGATGCGCGAGAAATCGACGGGACGCGCCTTCTGGTCATGGAATACATCGAAGGGCTGGACCTCTCCAAACTCGTGCGACGACTCGGTCCGCTACCGATCGCCGATGCGTGCGAATTGGTCCGGCAGGTGGCCGAAGGTTTGCAGGCGGCCCACCAACACGGGCTGGTGCATCGCGACGTCAAGCCGTCGAATCTGATGCTCGCCGATACGGGCGAAGTCAAACTGTTGGATCTGGGGTTAGCCCGAATCACGGCCGATCAGCCGGCCGACGTGGAGATGACCGAGGCCGGGCAAACGATGGGGACGGCCGACTACATGGCCCCCGAACAGGCCTCCGACAGCCGCAAGGTCGACATTCGCGCCGACATCTACGGCTTAGGTTGCACACTTTACAAGCTGCTTTGCGGCCATGCTCCGTTTGGCGGTTCGCAATACCACAGCGCGTTCGACAAGATGAAAGCCCACACCACCGAGCCGATCCCGTCGATTCAGGACCGTCGTGCTGAAGTTCCGGACGGTCTGGCGGCCGTGCTCGATCGGATGTTGGCCAAGGACCCGGCCGATCGTTTTGCAGAGCCGTCCGAGGTGGCCGAGGCCATTGAACCGTTTACCGCCGGCTGCGATCTGGCCGCCTTGGTGGCGCAGGCCCGACAGATCGAAGAGACCGACGACCGGCCTGCTCCGGCGATCCTTGCTGAGCTGGCCCAACCGCAGCCGGCTCGGTCTGGAGGCCGTCGCCGCTGGCGAACCGTTCTGATTGGCGCCTCCCTAGCGGGCATCGTGATGTTGGGGGCCGTGTTTGCGCTGAGCACGCCTGAGGGTCAGTCGGAGGGCGAATCCGAAGCCGAAAAGTCACCGGCCGTGGCCGCGTCGAACGAACTGCCGGCAAAGGAGCGCCAAGAAAGTGCGGCCAAAACGCTTGGCCTTCCCGTAAAATACACCAACGACATCGGCATGGAGCTGGTTTTGATCCCAGCGGGCGAGTTCGAGATGGGCTCCTCTTGGGA
>CAYYOX010000954.1:0-2289 GCA_964473065.1 uncultured Planctomycetaceae bacterium
ACAGCACGTCGGTCGCATCGACTCGGGCGTCATTGGGATCATTGCCTGAGTCGCCCACCGCGTTGCCGAAGTAGAACACGTCCGGCACGGCCAGACCCGTATCCAGGGTGACCAGGACGGTCACCTCGAGCCACGTGTTGCGGATCGCGCCGTCATCCCAAGTCAAGACGATTTGGTTCGCGGTCGCGTCTACAGTTGCCGGCAAGGGGGCGTCGGTCCAATCGGCCGGCGTGTCGTCGTTGCCCAACTTGAAGGTGAAATCACCGTCGTCAATCCCGCCCGGGTTGGCCAGGCCCAGTATGTCGATGACGATCCCGTTGATCCCTTTGGCATAGCTGGTGTAGTTGGCGAAGCTCGCTTGCTCGCCGGGCAGCAAGGCCGTCTTGTCCGTGGCGATCGTGGCGCCGAATGACGAGTTGTTATAGAAGACGTGACGGCCGCTCACACCCGTGGTCTTCAGTTGTTCCGCCGTGCCGGGCGTGGGATCTTCCGGGCTCCAACTGGCCGCATCGCCGCCCCAAAGATTTGTAGCCAGGCGGTTCAGCGATTGCCCGTCGCCGTCCGTGCCGACGTACCATGTGTCGAGATACTCGATCTGATCTTCCAACGGATGCGGGACGTACAAGGGATCGTCGGCCGGCGGGCTGTCGGGCCGCTGCAACTGGATCTGCTCGCCCGAGTTGCTCAACCGATCGCCAAACGTGCCGACGATCTGCACTTCCGAGCCCAGGCCGTAGTAATCGCGCAACGCGGCCAGTTTGATCGCGTCGCTCGGGTCGAAGGACACAACGACCAATGCCTCTTGGGCCCCGATCGTCGTGCCGGGGGCGAAGTCGAAATCGAACCCCTTGCGCAATCGCCAACCGGTCAAAACCATGGGGCTCGCCGTGGCGTTGAAGATTTCGATGAACTCGAGGTCCTCCGGCAGGCTGCCGTTGCTGGGGTCGGGCGGGTTGTACATTACTTCGCTGATCAACAGATCCGGGCCGATTCGCGGGCCGCTGTTGGGACCGTCGAGCGTGCGGTCGGTCATGGGATATAGGTCGCCGTCGCTGTCGGGCCAGCGGCCGAACGATTCGCCACTGAAGGCCGAGCCGAACTCGACGTGGTCGGCGAATTGCAGGGTACTGCCGCCAATCGCATTGGCCAGCAACCAAACGTCGTCACCCCGGGCGCCGCTTAGCGCGAAATCCTTGTCCGGATCGGGGCCGCCGAACTCGGTCGCCTGGTTGACGACCAAGGTTTGGCCCTGGTAGTGGCCTTCATAAAACGTGACGTACTGCCCGGCGGCAAGCGTGGTGTTCGGGGGGATCTGGAACTTCATAAAATCGCCGCTGGAGTCGCTCAGCCACCAACCGCCGATCTCGATATCGCCGGCCGTCGTGTTGTAAAGCTCGATGGCGTCGACCAGCGGATAGTCGGTATGGGTGAGCACTTCGTTGATGACCACGCCCTGGAATGGTCCGATGTCCGTGGTTCCGGGGCTGCCGAGGTACTGACCGCTGGAGTTCCAGTTGTCCGGATCGTCGTAACTCCCGCCGGGGTCGATCACTTGCAACGTAGCCCCGTTACCATCGGCCCGGTTGGGCCAGCCGGCGTTGCCCGAGTCGCCGTAGGTGAAGTCTTCGATCGTTCTCCCGGAGGCGTCCAGCAGCGTGATTCGCTCACCGCCGTTGTTCAATCCGCCGATGTACTGGCCGGCGATGTTGGCGACCGAGCCGTAACGATACTGCAACGCGGCCGGGTCGCGGGCGACCAAAACGTACTGGCCCGGGTTCAACGTGGTGACGGGGCTGCCGGTGAAATCGAACACGATCCCGCCGGTGATGTTGACGAACTGCACGCCGCCCAGGCCAATCTGCCGGGGACCGACGTTCTTCAGCTCGATGAACTCGAAGTCGTCGTCATCCGTGAAGCCTTGGGCGATTTCGTCCGTCGTGGCGTTGTGGGGATGGTAGTTCAGTTCGGTAATGGCCAGGTTGCCGAAGGTCGCCGGCTCGTGGAGCGTGAACCATGCCTCGTTCAGCGCCGACCACTCGCCGCCGTTGAGCGCCCGAGACTTGACCAAGGTGGAATCGGTCAGCACGAGATTGCTTGAGGTGGCGGTCAGCTTCATGTCGAAGCTCAGGTCGCTGCTGGTGCCGCCCCATTGATGGACCTCCACGGCAATCACGTTGTCGCTTTCGAGCAACAAGGCCGGATCGATCGGATAGGTGAACCAGGCCACTTCGTCGCCGACCGCCGCGGCATTGGTCAGGTAGTCGACCGGCCCCTCGGCCATGTTGGTGC
>CAYYOX010000955.1:0-2282 GCA_964473065.1 uncultured Planctomycetaceae bacterium
GTGCACAACTCGGTCGATGTTTCCGGACCGGGCATCGTGTTGGCCGGCAATGTGGACGATGCGGGCGTCGAGCACAACCGTCTTGCCGGGACCGTCTACGGCGTCGTTATCGGCCAGACCACCGGCCTGCAACTGCGCGACAACACGATCGAAGGCGGCGGCAAGGGAATCTGGATTTCCGATGCTGCCGTTGGCCACATTGTGGCAAACGACGTGACCGCTACGGGCATCGCCCTGGACATTGCCGTGCCGTTTGACGGGATGATCGAGCACAACCGGTTCCACAACGCAATGGTCGGCGTGCGGTACGATGCTCCCGCCGCCTTGAGCGAAAACGACCTGTTCGACAACAGCACCGGAATCGTAGCGACCGTGGCCGGCGATCTCGACGGCCTGGGGTTCTTCGGCAACGTTCGACCGAATCGAATCTTCGACAATAACGTCGGTGTGCAGCTTGCCGGGCAAATGCAGAACCAGCACGTCTACGAGAACTTGCTGGGTATTAGCGGGTCGGGGATCCTCGGCGGCGGCAACCTCGATACGGCCAATCTGATCGAAAGCAACTACCTCGGGGTTCAATTCGACGGCACGATCCAGTTCAATCGCATTGCCGGCAACGACGTTGGCATCGAGGCCCTCGGCGACGGACAACTCATTGCCCACAATCTCTTCTACCGCAACTTGCAAACCGGCCTGAGCGTTGCCGGTGCGGCTGACGTTCGCATTGTCGGCAACACGTTTTATGCCCCTGCGGGCGACAACATTCGCGTTACCGGCGGGTCGAGCGAGGTCGAGGTCCGAAACAATATCCTGTGGGCCGAACAGGGATACGACCTCTACGTGGCCGACGATAGCCAGAACGGCTTCTTCAGTGATTATAACTTGCTGCACGCCTCGGGCACCGGTACGCTGGTGCACTGGATTCTCGACTTCGACGACATCCTCGATTGGCAAGAGGACGTCCACCGGTTCGATCTGCATTCGACGGGCCACACACGTGTTAATCCGGTCTGGTCCGAACCGCACTTCTTCAATCGGGCGCGTGACGATTATCGCCTCTTCGATCTGGTCGCCGGGCAACGTTTATCCAGCCTGACGATCGACGCCGGCGATCCCTTGGCCGATCAAGGCCTGCCCGAGGGTTACGACAACCTGTTGCAGAACCCGAGTTTCGAGCTGGGGCTGGCCGATTGGACGGTCAATCCCGAGGCCGCTACGGCATCCAGCACGCCAGGGGCCTTCGATGGGAGTGCTTACTTTGCAGCGGGTAGCGTGGAGGTCGGGTTCGCCGAGCAACTGGTCGATTTGGAGTCGGCCCTAGTGACTACGGGCGTGGCGGCCGACGCCGCCGAGGCCCAGGGGCTACTGGATTCACAAGACTTCGTGCTGGTCTTCGGCGGTCGAATTCGCACGGCAGACGAACAAGCGGCTGATCGGGGTGAGATCACGCTGCGGTTCCTCGACGGCGTGGGCGCGGTTCTCGACGAGGTCACCGTGGCGGCAAGCGGTACGAGTGATCGCTGGGAACTTCTGGGGGATCGCTTGCCGATTCCCGTCGGCGCCCGCGACGTAGACTATCGATTCGAGGCGATTCGCTCAAGCGGCACAACCAACGATAGCCGGCTGGATGCGGCTTTCCTGTATGTAATTCCCGACCGGTTCGCTCCGGAGCTGGGGAACTACGGCAACACCGACGAAGACATGGCCCGCTTGCCGAACCAGCGCCTTGCCTTGCGCTGGCCCGATCTGTACGTCGATTGGCGCCATGACAAGCAATATGCGATTCGGTGGAACTCGTACAATAACGTGTCGGATGCCGGCGTGCGAATCGACCTTTATCAGGACACACCCGCGGGTCCGGCGCTGTTGGTCAACATCGTACCCAGCACGCCGGACGATGGATACTTTCAGTGGATCCCGCAGAACAGCGGCATCGCGCCCGGCACGCACGGCCTGCGAATTCAAGTCACCAGCCTGGAGAACCCGACCGTCTTCGATCGCGGCGCCGAGCCGTTCAGCGTGCCGGAAGACACGAACACCTTCTACGTCAACGATGCCGACACGGCCGGCGATGAGTATACGAGTACGCCGGGTGATAATCGCAACACGGGCCGGCTTCCCGACGCCCCGAAACCTTACCCGAACAACGTGTTGCGGATCTATTCGCTGGGAGCTGGCGATACGCTGTTCGTCGACACGGGTACGTACCCGGCTTTTGATCCGACCGTACTTTCCGGAGCGGTCGGGATCGGTGACGACGAAGGGTTCTTGCTTACCGGGCC
>CAYYOX010000956.1:0-2281 GCA_964473065.1 uncultured Planctomycetaceae bacterium
AGAGGTCAACCACGATGAGCATTACAAGAATCCTCCTCGCCCTTGCCGTGGCTGTTGTGGGAGGGAGTTCTGCACTTGGCGCCGGGGAACGTCCCAACGTCATCGTGATCATGACGGATGACCAGGGCTACGGCGATCTGGGCTGTCATGGCAATAGTCTCATCCAAACGCCGAACCTCGACAAGCTGCACGCCGAGTCCGTTCGTTTTACCAATTTCCACGTCGATCCCACTTGCTCACCAACGCGGGGCGCGCTGATGTCCGGCAAATACTCCCACCGGGCCAAGGTGTGGCATACGATTGCCGGCGGCAACCACTTGCGGGCAAGTGAAATGACCATGGCGGATGCCTTTAAGGCGTCGGGCTACCGCACCGGCATGTTTGGCAAATGGCACCTTGGGTCGAACTATCCCTACCGCCCTATAGATCGCGGTTTTGACGAATGGCTCGGACAAGGCGACGGAGGCACGGGCACGACGGACGACTACTTTACCAACGACCGAGTCGATGACCATTACTGGCATAACGGCCAGCGCGAGTTCCGGGAAGGTTACGCACCGGATGTGTTCTTCAACGCAGCCATCGACTTCATCAAAGACCGGCGCGACGACAGCCCGTTCTTCATCTATCTGAACACCTACGTCCCCCATTCGCCGCACACGCTGCCCGACCGCGCCTGGGCGGAGAAATATGAGTCGAAAGTCGGCAAGGCCGTCGCCTATTTCTTTGCCGGCATTGAACGGGTCGACCGGAACGTGGGCCTGCTTCGCGAAGCGCTGGCGGCGGAAGGACTGGCCGACAACACGATCCTGATCTTTATGACGGACAACGGCGGGACCGGCGGAGTGCGGTTCTACAACGCGGGAATGCGCGGGCATAAGGGGACGGTCTACGAGGGCGGGCATCGGGTGCCGCTGTTTATTCATTGGCCGGCGGGAAAGATCCGGCACGGCGCGGATGTCGCCGACTTGACCGCCCATTTCGACCTCTTGCCGACCCTGATCGATCTTTGCCATTTGACGCCGCCTAAGAAGGTCGATTTCGATGGCCGCAGCTTCCGGCGGCAACTGTTCGAGCCGCAGATAGCGCTGCCCCAGCGGACGCTGTTCGTCGAGTTGCAGCGAACCTATCAGCCGAAGAAATGGGCCAATGCGGTGGCAATGACCGACCGCTGGCGGCTGGTCGACGCCAAGGAGTTGTACGACCTTTCGGCGGACCCCGGCCAAAGCAAGAACGTCATCCATGAGCATCCGCAGGTCGTCGAGCGATTGAAGCACGCGTTTGACGAGTACTGGAATTGGGTGACGCCGAACGACCGCGACCGTGTCAGATTCGTCGTGGGGCATCCGGACGATCCGGAAGTCTTCCTTCAACCCATGGACTGGTACTTACCCTCCGTACCATGGAACCATCAACACACCTCCCAGGGCGCCAAGCAGTCGGGAACGTGGCTGATTGCGGCCGCAGATAAGGGGACGTATCGATTCGAGGTCAGACGCTGGCCGAGCGAAGTCGACGCCCCGATTGCCGGGATTCCCGCGTGGGACACGGCCGTCGACGCCTGGGATGCCGGCGGAGGAAAACCGTACCTGATCTATGCCGACGAGAAATCTCCACTGAAGGCCCTGCCTGTGGCCCACATTCGGCTGAAGGTCGGAGATTGGCAAAGCGTGCAAGCGGTGAGCAACGGGGACGCCAAGATCACGTTCGACGTGCCGCTGGATCAGGCCGACTACGAAGTTCAGGCCGAAATGCTCGACGCAGGAAAAAAAGTCCTCGCTGGCGGCTATTACGTCTACTGTACGAGACCGGAATAGACGTCGGGAGACGAGTGACTTTTCCAGACCTTTCGGTTGCAGGCCCGCCCCATCTCGGGCTAGACTCGCGTTTGTTGCGGGGATTCGAGTCTCTCTCAGTCCCTATCCGTCGCTCGCGTCATGTGCTAGAATGTAAGCTGTGAGCGGAGTAGCAGGATATTCTCTAGAAGAACCCTATCAGATGAAGCATATTCGAAACTTTTGTATTATTGCCCATATTGATCATGGCAAGTCGACGCTGGCCGATCGACTGATCCAGGCCTGTGGCGGCGTTGCGGAGCGCGATTTCCGCGACCAGTTGCTCGACGCGATGGATATCGAGCGTGAACGGGGTATTACGATCAAGAGCAATACGATTACGCTCACCTACCGCTCCCCGGACGGTCAAGACTATCTGCTGAACCTCATCGACACACCCGGCCACGTCGATTTTTCGCACGAAGTACGGCGTTCGCTGATTGCTT
>CAYYOX010000957.1:0-2281 GCA_964473065.1 uncultured Planctomycetaceae bacterium
GGCCGGAAGCCGCGTACCCGCAGCGGTGCGCGAGGCCGCTGGTACTCGCCGTAGAGGCCGTCGAGGTAACGGACCGTGAACAACAGCAGGTGGGCCAGTTTCTTCGGCACGTGCAAGTGGCCCAAGGCATGGCCGAGCGTCACGGCATCGATCGGACCCAGCAGGGCCATCAGCACCAGCACGATCGTATTGCCCTTGAGCACAATCCGCACGCCCAACAGCAGTCCCTCTTGGCTGAACCCGACCGGGCCAAGCTGAAACAGGTGCCTGCCCGTCGTGGTCATCGGCAACAGAACGAGCATCGTCAACAGGAGCAAGTTCAGCGGCAGTAGCCTCTTTAACACCACCGGCAGGGCCAATCTGGCCGCCAGCAATACCGCGACGGCCACACCGGCCGCCAGGCCCAACGCGCTGAGCCGATCGGCCATGGCCACCACGACCGACAGTCCAACGGCCCCGACCAGCCGCGATCGCGGATCAACACGATCCAACCACGACGTTCGATTACCGGTAAGCAAAAGAGATTGCAACATAGTCTATAAAGCCGCGACCGCTGGTCGCGCCATCCGTCGCGTCACCCGGCAAGTGCCCTCTTGCGCCGAACACCCAAAAAATAAAACGCCACCCCGGCCAGACCCGCGATGTAGCCGATCGCGCCGAACATATAGCGTAAATCCATCTCGCGCTCGGACGACTGTTCACCGAGCCGGATCGTCTGCTGGCCGCCGTGACCGTCACCCATGTCGGCCACCAGCCGAATTTCGGGATGAAACTCGACCGACATTTCAAACGCACCTTGCGCGTCGGTCGTCGTTTCGGCCAACGGTTGGTCATCCGGACCATAAGCCGTGACCTTGACGCCTTCGCTGGGTAAATCGCCGTGCAAATGGACTTTGCCGCGGATCGTCGCGTCCTGCACCCGGGCCGAAAGGTGAACGCCGTGCGCCAAGGCTGCGGTCGGTAGTGGCCAGAGGCCGAGCAGCGTAATTACGATGGCGGCCCTACCCATGCACGGTCTCCGGGCGGGCGGGTATCAGCAGCGGCGCTTCGAGCAATTCGGGGCGAACCTTCCTTAGCAACACCACCACGCTCCCGGTGATCAGGCCTTCGAGCACGGCGATCGGTACGTTGACCGCTAGGAATCCGTAACTGAACAACTCGAATCCCTTGCCCACGGCCATCAAGACGCCGGCGCCGAGCACGGCCGCCAACAGAATCCCCATCGCTCCGGCAACGAACCCGGCGGCGAGAACGATCGTTTCGCTGTTGCAACGCACGGCCCTGCGCAGCAGGTAATGACACGCGATCCCCGGCACGGCCATCACCAGCGTATTGACGCCCAGGGCGGTGATCCCACCGAGCCCAAACGCCGATTGCAACAGCAGTGCGACGAAGATGGCCGGAAAGGCGGCCCAACCGAGGATCAACCCCATCAGGCCGTTGAGTGTCAGATGAACGGCCGTCGGCCCCAAGGGGACGTGGATCAACGAGGCGACGAAGAAGGCCGCACTGAGCACGGCCACCCGCGGAATCCGCTCGTAGTCGATCCGATACAGCCCGAAGGCCGTCCCCGCGCCGCCAAAAACCACCCCGGCCGCCAGCAACACCTTGCCGCCGGTGGTCGCCGCCAAAATGGCTTCATGGAGATGCATTGCGAGGCCTGTCGAGGGGGGCTGCCGAGTTCAGTATTACCAACACGGATATTGTAATACTCGGCAGGTCGGCTGTCGAGGGCCAATGCGAGTGTGGTTGCGACGTTTGGGCCGGTAGATCGACGTAACTCACTACGCCGTAGTGACTTACTCGGCTAGCAACCGCCGAACTTCATGCCGGAGCCCGGGCAGCTTGTTCTGAACGACATCCCAGATCATTGCCGCGTCGACCGCGAAGTACTGGGTGAAAGGATGGGCTTTCCCTGCGTGTCGACTTTTTTCTTCGCCGCCACGCGTCGTGCGCCCGAGATGCGCCCCCCCCCCCGCTCTTTTGCGATCGACGTAACGCCTTACGCGGTAACCGGCAGTGTCATTCGGGCCGGGACCCTAACCCGGTCCTCCGGTCCTACCGAACTTCGCCAGCGCCGCGCGGCATCGACCAGGGAGTCTTGCTCACGGCTTAAGGATCGTCGTCATTTCTTCGCGAAGCTGGAGGAGTTGGCCTTCTTGCTCTTTGCTGAATGACCCGAGGCGTTGGGCGTAGGTGTCCATCCAGGTGATCAGCCGGTCGCGATCGTTGGGATCGAGTTGCACGTCGTAGTGGCCTTGTTCGATCAGCTTCAGCAAGG
>CAYYOX010000958.1:0-2268 GCA_964473065.1 uncultured Planctomycetaceae bacterium
TTTGGACACTCACCGATCACCAGAATACGGTCCGGGATCTAGCCGTTTACGACGATATTCTGGACCAAACCAGCGTGGTCAACCACATTGCTTACGATTCGTTCGGCAACGTCACCAGCGAGACCAACGCCGCCGTCGACCATCTGTTCGGCTATACGGGCCGGGCATTCGACGAAACCACGGGGTTGCAGAACAATCTGCATCGATGGTATGATGCGGCAGTGGGCCGTTGGCTCAGTGAAGATCCAATTGGGTTTGAGGCGAATGATGCGAATCTCTATCGATACGTAGGCAACTCGTCTGTGAACGCAGCCGATCCGAGCGGGTTGAAATGGTTCGACGATGGCGATTGGTACGACTGGATCAACCCATTCGCATACGCCGGTACTACTGGAGATTGGCTGGGCGACATGATGGGAACGGGTTATGTGGCGGCATTCGGGGGCGGACTTAAGACCACGTTGGAAATCCAGCGAACTCGGCAGATACGCGCAGTTGAAGAGATATCGCGCCCGAACTCGCAGATGACAACAAGTGAGTTTGCGGAAGAACGACTCGACATTCTGCAGGATGGGCTAAACGAAAGCGGGAAAACCGCCCGCGAAGTGGTGCAAGGCGCGGCCGCGACGGTTGCGCTGGGAGCTGAAGTCGGTCTCACTGTTTACGGCGGAGTAGCTGCCGTCGGAAGAGGAGCCGCGAGAAGAGGCGCCGCATCCGCACGAGGAGCCGCCAGAGGATCGGCAAACAGGGCAAGGCGAACTTTCGCCGACATTCTCAGTGATAATGCCCTGTTCAAGCGTTGGGTTAAGCGTCACCACCCAAAAAACCAGCCGCTCTCCCCAACACAATCGCGGCAAGTTTGGGACAAGTTGAGACAGATCGGAAAGAAGCCTAAGCATCATCCAGCACACTCGAGTGGGGAGTGGACAGTTCCGCATATTCATGTTGATGGCCGACACATTCCTGTAGACCCAGGTTTCATACCATGAGCACAAGTAAGACCCCAACTGGTTTCACCCTTGTACTGAAAGTGTGCGACGAACGCGGAGAGAGAGGCACGAGGCTCAATCCTCGTTATCATGGCGTTAACAGGGAGCCGTCGTATCCGTCGGAATATGAGGAAGAAAATGACGCACTAGACGAGTACGTGTTTGGAGAATACAAGGACCTCGAAACCGATCTTATTCCAAGCATTGAACTGGCACGTGAGGTCCTGGAGTCGCTATCTGGCTTGAGGCGGAGTTTTGAGTTGCTATTCTGCTGCCACGGGCCAGATGATGAGGCGATTCAAGAAGTGGAAGGAAATAGGCTCGTACCTTTGGGATATGACGTGGCGTTCGTTACAGGAGATGGTTGGTCGATAGTTAGTGACTTCAGTGACGGCGACTGGGCAAGGCCCTTTTGCTCGCGATTGAATGAGAACGGACTCTTCAATACGCGAATTGACGCGGAAAGCTACTTGGCGTTGTATGTAGAGCACAAGGACATCGACTATGATGGGCCCTTCGACGTGGCATACATTGTCTGGGTAGATTTGGGAGATTTGGGGGCTGGCAGTGAATAGTTAATAGGCGAAGAGGTAGCCTACGCGACCGGCGACCACAACCGCATGACGGACGCCGGCGATTACACCTACGCGCACGACCCCGAAGGCAACACGACGGCCCGCTTCGAGGATGTCGACACCGACGGAACCCTTTCAACCGGCGACACCAACGTCACCGAGTACGAATGGGACCACCCAAATCGCTTAACCCGCGTCATCACCCGCGCCACCGAAGGCGGCGCTGCCACCCAAGAACTCCAATACCTGTTGAACCTTCGCGGGTACTTGGACATGACAGTCGGCAGGAACTTCTCGCCGGCGTCAGGGAAGTACGACGGCAAGTTCGGCCCATCGACCGACGCCGCGGTCGTAGCGTTTCAGACAGCGAAGGGACTCAAGGCTGACGGGGTGGTCGGTGAAGGGACATGGACGGTACTACTCGACTATTAGGGGGCCGGTCTGTTGGGCCGGTTCAGGACGCTGGTGTAAAGGAGACAAGGATGAGCGAACTGAAACCGACGAGAAACGAATACACCAACTACGGGCTCGGCACGGCTCTCGCAGCTGTCGCCGTGTGGGCTGTGGGTGCGTTCAGCGAGGTTGAGATTCCCGGGGAGATCGGCGTGTTCGTCGGTTCGATTTTCGTGTGGGTTGCTTGGAAGCTCGGACTCGGCAACGACTAAGATCCCTCCCCAGGGACTAGTACGGGCGCCCCACTGGGG
>CAYYOX010000959.1:0-848 GCA_964473065.1 uncultured Planctomycetaceae bacterium
ACGTGGACCTCGGCGACGACCTGACCTTGGCCTACACCATCGCCGGCGTGCCGGGCGTGTTCACCGCCAGCGTGGTCGTGCCCGAGCCGGGGACGATCGTCCTGTTGCTGGGCGGCCTGATTGGCCTGCTGATTTGGCGACGTCGAGTCGTGTAATCGCAAAGTTCAAATCCACCCCAAGCCCAGGGGTTGCAACCCCTGGGCTTTTTTGCGAGCTGTTATCACGAGCGGACCACCGTAATGGTTGTTGTTTCGCCCTGTTTTCTCCCCCAATCGGTCCGATTTCAAGTTTCTTTCACATTTCTTGGGGGGGGGGGTGGCTTGTGTAGCGGGGAGTTTCTGGTAGACTGCGGGGATTGTCGGGATGCTTCCCGATTGCTTAGCGTCAGACAAAGAAGTGGCACGCGTGCGTTGGATGCGTAGGGTCGGTGTGTCAATCATGTTTTACACGTGAGGCAGCGCTTGTGGGGACAATCGGTCGCCATGTACGGCCGTGGCCAGGTCCACGGGCCGTGCCGTTCTTGCTTTGCCCACCAATCCCTTCGTGCCCGCAGGACACTTCCCAGGGAAAACAGACTATTGATGATCTTCTTTCAAATCGGGTGCATTTACCAAGAGGAGAACTGAAATGTTTCGTATGACAAGAATTTTGGGAGTTGTAAGTATTGTGGCCCTAGGGCTGATGCTGGGTATGCAGCAGAAGGCCGCCGCGGTTTCCTTGGATCTGGCCGACATCGTCGGAGGCGGCGATGGGACGGGAACCGGCACGATCGGCTGGGGAATCGATCCGCGGTTCGGCACGTTCGTTGCATTTGCGGACGTCAACAATGAAGGCGCACTGGGTAACAC
>CAYYOX010000959.1:858-2265 GCA_964473065.1 uncultured Planctomycetaceae bacterium
AACGAACACATCCCCGCCCGTCATCACTTAACAGTGTCCGGACATCGACGGCAATTCCTGGGAACACAGCATAGGCTACAACGCAGCCACCTGGAGTGGCGAGTTGTATGTGGACAGCGTCTTGACCGACTTTTTTGCCGGCGGCAACACGGGGCTCGGTTTTCACGCCAACAAGGGCATCACCTTCGATCTGGATGCGATCCGGGCCGCCAACCCGGGCGTTGGCTTCGATCGCTTTACGATGTGGGTCGGCTCGCCAGACGGTTCTTCCTGGTCGGCAACTTCGGTCTTGCTCGACGGAGAACTCAAGCAACAGACCGGTACTCTCACCCAGAACGCGGTTTTCTTCGATATTCCCATCGCCGGCGAGCGCTTTCTTACCATTGCCAGCACCGACCAAGGTAATTATGGCGGCGACGACGTGCTCCTCGGGGCGCCGACGCTGGAGGCCCAGTTCGAGGACCTGATCTGGGACAACGCCACCTCCGGCAACTTCGGCGACGCCGCGCGCTGGTTGCCTGACGGCACGGCCTATCCCACCGCTGCCTACGAAGCCTTCCTGGACCAAAACAATACGTATGTCGTGCCCGTCGAAGCGCTGCACGAAGTGGGCCGACTGACGGTCGACGGCGGCGGAATTGACATCGGCGGCCAATCGCTCTCGGTCTCGCGCACCGCCCAATTTGCGGCCGGAACCTCGCTGTCGATCGGAGACGGCGGGAGCTTCAGCACGGGCACGGGCGGGCAGATCGACGCGCTGAGCACGGCCGGCGCCGCGAGCCTCGGCACGGGCGGTTCGCTCGAAGTGGCCAGCTTCACCGCAGCCGCCGGCACGTTCACCAAACTGGGCGCCGGACAGCTTACCGTGGCGCCGGAGAGCTTCACGGCCGCCGCTCCGGCCAGCACCATCCTGCGGATTGAAGAGGGGACGCTGGAGCTTACCGGCCCCGATCCGGTCAACGGCGCCAGCGAAGTCCAACTGGCCGGCGGCCGGCTGTCGGTCGGACCGCTGACCGAGGCGGCGATCATTGGCCCCGAACTGATCCTCAACGGCGGGTTCGAAAATCCGGACAATGGGGGAACTGACTGGACAGCCCCGGATCACTGGACCGGCACCTACTACGCCCGAGCTGCTAAATATGATGTTGATGGAGTCACAGTCGCATTCGACACCTTCGAAGGCAACTATTCCCTTCATTTGAACTATATACCTTCGAGGTACGCTACACAGACGATTTCCACCGAAATCGGCAAGTCCTACACGCTTTCGTTCCAGTCTTCCGGCTGGGCCGAACACACGCCCAATCCGACTCAAGCCGGATGGGTCTACATGACCAGCGGCGCAGGCACGGAGTATTACAATGAAATCTTCTACACGCCCACCGGCTCCGACGTGGCGACCGACCA
>CAYYOX010000960.1:0-2257 GCA_964473065.1 uncultured Planctomycetaceae bacterium
GAGGCCGCGGTGACCGCCGGAGTGGTTGACTCACAACCGGACAACGGACCGGGAACCCTGGGTGGCTCGCCGCGCGGGGGTTCGCCGGATTCGTATAGTACGAGTAGTGGGCATACAAGCGGCTCCCGCAAGAACGTCACAACGCGATAGCACGGCCCATGATACCGTGGCATATAGAACGAGTGTACAGTTACCAGCTGTGCACTCGTTTTTTTGATCCAATACCACGAGTTCGCCTCTTGCCCAATCCTCGGGTTTTTTGGTGAAGACCGCCACAAAGCGCTTGACAGATTCCCCTAATGTGATAAAGTAAGGGCCTGCGTTCTTTTCGGCACGTTCTTCAGCATCCGCTGGATGCCCAGCGGTTATTCCGGATCAAGTTATTCTTAGGGGACTAGTATGAGAAAACTAACAGGCTTTGTAATGTTTGGCGTTGTCATGGCCTTGGCAACCTTTTGGACGTCCGAGGCCGCTGCCTATCAGCGGTACAACGACGGCTGTAGTGATTGCCATGGAGCGTTCACGGATGCCACCTCGACCAAAGGCAGCACTTTTCCGTCCGATAGCAAACACGAAATGCACCGAAACGCCGGGGCGATGGACACGGCGTGCAATCTGTGCCACACTTCCGGCGATCAAAGGAATCCGTATATCGGCTCTTCCAATGGAACGAACGACAACATCGGCTACGGATGCGTCGGCTGCCATGGCCGCCTCGAAGACGACGGTTCGTCTGCGGGACTAGGAGCGGGGCTACGCCAGCATCACTTCAATGCAGGAGTAACTTTCTGCGGAGGCTGTCACAGCGATGCAAATCCAGCGAACTATACGCCAGTTGGCGAAGATGTGATGCCGCCGTACTACGGCACCCCTGACACCAACGCCAACGATCCGTGCAATCCGATCGCGCAAGCGAACATCAACGAAAACTGGACCCTTGGCGACTTCGAGGGGTTAGACAATGACGGCGATCTGGCGTACGACCTGGACGATCCCGACTGCGCCGTCAACGAAGCGCCAACTGCCCACGCGGGAGGACCGTATGGGGCCCTGGTCGGTGAAGCCGTGCAGTTCGACGGATCGGATTCGACCGACGATGTCGGAATCGCGACCTACCACTGGACCTTCGGCGATGGCGGGACGAGTACGGATGCCAATCCGACCCACACGTATGCCGCGGCCGAAATCTATGAAGTGACTCTGACCGTAACCGACGACGAAGGCGAATCGGATACCGCCGTCACCACGGCAACGATCGATGCAGCCAACGTTCCGCCCACGGCAGATGCCGGCGGCCCGTACGTCGGCATGGCCGGCGAAGCCGTGCAGTTCGACGGGTCGGATTCGACCGACGACGTCGGAATCGCGTCTTACGACTGGGACTTCGGCGATGGCAATTTCGGCGCGGGTATCAGCCCAACTCACGCGTATGCCACGCCCGGAACCTATAACGTCACGCTGACCGTCACCGATGACGATGTAGCGACCGACATCGACACGACGACCGTCACGATCGAAGAACCGGCCAATGAAGTCCTCTACTGGGACGGAAACGGGGCGGGTAATTGGGGCGATATGGACCCGGGTACCGGCTTCTCTCGATGGGTTGACCAGGCCGGAAACCCGTTGACTTACTATCCCGACAGCCCGATCGAAGATGCGGTCGTTCGCACCGATAGGGTCACCTTGCCGGCAAATCGACAGGCGGGTAATGTCACGGTCGAAAGCGGCTCGCTGGTGGTCGCCGACAACATCACTTTGACGGTGGCAGATGATTTCCACGTAACCGGCAACGGGACCTATATCTCGCAAGTCGGCGGACCGGCCGACGACGGTCTGGTCGTCACCGATACGATCACGCTCGACGAAGGCAGCTCGCTGGACCTCGAATGTACGGCAACACTCGGTGACTTGAGCCTCGCTCAGTGGGGCGACTACTCGTCGCGCCCGATCCTCATCGGCAGCCTTTCGAGCCACTTCACCAACGAGCCGAGCACGGCAACCGGCGATAATCACCTCGGCAAAGGCGTGTTCCTGACCGATCAGGGCGCAAACTCGCAAGGCGTCGCCTACGACGCCGGTTCGGTGGCGGTCGACCTGCTCCAGGCCGCTCCGGGCGATACCGACGGCAACCGGAAGGTCGAAGGCGCCGACATCCTCAACATTCTCCAAGCTGGACTGTTCGGCGACGGCGTTACGCCCGAAGCCAACTGGGGCAACGGGGACTTCAACTCCGACAGCAAGATCTCCGGCGAGG
>CAYYOX010000961.1:0-2256 GCA_964473065.1 uncultured Planctomycetaceae bacterium
ATGGTAGCTTGCCGGCTTGCCGAGTCGGCCGTGGCACGCGGTCGCGCCACGCGATCCCAGGCCCGTGGCGAGGTAATGCTCAGCACAAGCAGGAAAATCTAAATACATATCAGCGGCCATGTCGGGCCGCATTGGCGTTGAATCATTGGCATGGCCGAATCGTCGTTCCAGAGTAGAAAGCACTAGCCCACGTATTGAACAACATCGGCCGTTTTTTGGAGGCAAATGTATCAAGAATCACGAAAAAACCGATTCTAGGACCGGGAAAACCACGGAATACTTGCACGCAGATGATCCAACCGCTACATTCGGACCAAACTGGCTGGCGATAGAACGTAGGGTGGGCTCCGCCCACCAATATCTAGGCGAGGCATTCTCAGCAGGATTTGGTGGGCAGAGACCACCCTACGGTTTAGCGGCAGACGGCGATCCAGCCGTTGGCGCGTAGCGGGCCGAAGAACCAGCCGCAGCGTAGGCGGCGTTGACGCGAGGCGTTCAGGGGGATCAGCTCGTCGATCTTGAAGCCGGCTTGGGTCAGCGAGCGGGTTAGCTCGCGTTGCGTGAAGGTGTGCAGATACATACGGGGAATGCCGCGATAGTCGAAGAATTTGTCGCCCCGCTGCAATTGAGGATCCGTCAGCACGGCCGGCAGATGACGCAGCAGCCAATGGCGCCCGGCCGGATCGTAGAGGTTGTACCAGAAGTTGTGCACGTGGAGCACAAACCGGCCTTCCGGCCTGAGGATGCGTCGGGCGTGGGCCAAAACGCGATGCCGGTTCTCGTGCCCTCGGATCATCCCCAGCGTGCTGAACAGGCAGGTCACGTAATCGGCCGACCGGTCATCCAGGCAGTCCAACTCGACCAGATTGGCCCGCAGGCAGGCGATGGGCAGCTTCTCGGCTCGGGCCTTCTCGTTGACGATCCGCAGCATGGGCATCGACAGGTCGACGCCGAGCCCTTGAAATCCGCGTCGGGCCAACCGCACCAGAACGCGGCCCGTTCCACAGCCGAAGTCGACGACCAACCCGGGGCGAGTGAAATGATGGGCCAGCACTTGCTGGTCGAACTCGAAGAGCCAATTCTCGGCGAAATAGTCGTCATACTGCCCCGCGACATGGTCTGCCTGGGTATACTGCCACACACCGCGAGGCACGCCGGGAGGCAGTTTACATTGGGGGGGTGGCGCAGACACGGCAGCAGTTCCGCTAGGTGGTTGCGAATTAGTTCGTCGGCCAATATAATGCCGGGTTCGTTATAAAACTATAGGCCCGACGTAAGGCCGATGGATAAGACCTGCCCCCACACTCTTGGGGGGATCGCATTTTCGAGAAGGAGAAGTATTGTGGCAATTCGTGTAGGAATCAATGGGTTTGGCCGGATCGGCCGGTTGGTGTTTCGTCGTCTGATGCAGAAGTCGGACATCTTCGAGGTGGCCGGTATTAACGATATCACGGACAACGAGACCTTGGCCATGCTGTTGAAGTACGACAGCATCCACGGCCGTTATCCGGGCGAGGTCAGCTACGACGACGAAAACATTATCGTCGACGGGAAGAAGATCAAGGCCATGGCGATCCGCGACCCGGCCACGCTTCCGTGGGGTGACCTGGGTGTCGACGTGGTGCTGGAGAGCACAGGCGTGTTCCGCGCACGCGGCGGCGACGGCAAGCCGGGTTACACCAACCACCTCGAAGCCGGCGCCAAGAAGGTCGTGATCAGCGCCCCGGCCAAGGACGCGCCCGATATGACGTGCGTGCTAGGGGTCAACGACGACCAACTCAAGCCCGAGCACAAGACGATCTCGAACGCCAGTTGCACGACCAACTGCCTGGCCCCGGTGGCCAAGGTACTCAACGACAAGTGGGGAATCGTCAAGGGCCTGATGACGACGGTCCACTCGTTCACCAACGACCAGCGCGTGCTGGACATGCCGCACAGCGACCTGTATCGGGCTCGGGCGGCCGCGTTGAACATCATCCCCACCAGCACCGGCGCGGCCAAGGCGGTCGGGCTGGTGATTCCGGAACTCAAGGGCAAGCTGACCGGCATGTCCCTGCGAGTGCCCACGCCCACCGGCAGCGCGGTCGACCTGACCGTCGAGATGGCCAAGCCGGTCACCAAGGACGCGGTCAACGCGGCGATCAAGGAAGCGGCCGACGGACCCATGAAGGGCATCCTCAAGTACACCGAGGACCCGCTCGTATCGAGCGACATCATCGGCGATCCGCACAGTTCGATCTTCGCCGGGCCGTGGAC
>CAYYOX010000962.1:0-2249 GCA_964473065.1 uncultured Planctomycetaceae bacterium
TGGTGGCATCGCCGAAGGCCTCACTGCTCGAATCCGAGGGCAACGGGAGCCGTATGTCCTGCGTGTTGGACTACCTCTACGAGGCCGTTGGATTCGACTACGCCAAGGCCACGACCGATTCCGACGAGGACAGCAAGAACATCACCTACCCATTGGACTTCACGCTCGACCTGGAAGGCCCCTGGTAAGACCGCCAGCAGTCTGAAACGGATGGCACACCCGTCCCTTAAGAAATGAGGCCGTTTTCAACGGGCGGCTAAATCTCCGGACCAAGCCGCCGGACCAAGCCGATCGCCTACCCGGACCAGGTATCCGCGGAGGAACTGCTCGGCCTGAAGCATCTTCTTGCCGGCCGGTTGGAGGCTGCCGATCAGCAGGCCGCCGTCGGATGTCGCCACAACGAGCTGCTGATCGACCACAGTAACCGTGCCTGGCGGAACGTCCTGCGCTAGTAGCTCGACGACCGAGACCGGGCCGAGGATCAACCGCACCGGCGGACCGCCCTCGCGATGCCAGTAGGTATAGGTTTTCGGCCAAGGCTCCATGGCCCGAACGTGGTTCTTGATGTCGGCCGCCGAGCGCGACCAGTTGATGGCTCCGTCCGATTTTTTCAGCCTGGGCGCCTTCGAGGCCAGAGTAGGGTCCTGCGGCAAGGCCTCCAATCGACCTTGCTCCAGAGAATCGATGGTGCGCCGCATCAACCATCTACCCGAATCGGCCAGCCGGTCCTCAAGTTGCTCGGCCGTCTCGTCGGGCTCGATGTTCACGCGGGCCTGGGCAATGCATGGCCCGGCATCGACCTTGGGCGTCATGTGGATCACCGTGGTGCCGGTCTCCTTCTCGCCGTAGTAAAGGGCCCAATTGATCGGGGCCGCGCCGCGATACTTCGGCAGAAGCGAGGCGTGCAGATTAACCCCCCCCAGCCGAGCAGCGGCTAGCGTGTCCGACGAAAGGATCTGCCCGTAATCGCAAACCAACAACAGATCGGCGCTGTACTCCGCCAATTGCAGCCGGGAATCGCCCGTGTTGATATCCTCGGGATCGAAAATCTCCGTACCGTGCTCGTGAGCAATATCCCGTATCGAACTGATCGGGGAAATCCTCTTTCCTCGACGAGTGCGCAAGGGACTGGTGACCAGCGCCACGACCTCGTGGTGGGTTTCGTAGAGCCCTCGGAATGTCGGCACGGCAAACGGCCCGGTGCCCATCATAATCAGTCGCATCAGCACTAATCTAAGGGAAACGATGCCGCTTGGAAACCCCCTTGCAGCAGTTCACAACGTCCCTTCGCGAATGAATATTGCGAGACGCTTCCGAATCCTGCCGCCATGCTACCGCGGCACCAGGGCCACCGCGGTGATTTGTAGGTTGGGGCCGGTCGTGTTGCGGGCTTCGAGAATTAGCTTCTGGTCCAGTGCGTCCTCGCGGAGTACGTCCAGCTTCACCCATGCGCCCGCGCCCGCATGGGGGCCCAGTTCGTACTTGCGGCCTTCGAACGTGATGGCGCCGGTGCGGCCGTTCTGGTTCCAGTCGTGGAAGTGGACGTAGAGGTCGTAGAGGTTCGGTCGCTTACACTCGATCTCGACTCGCAACACGGGCGATCCCCACCAGGCCGTGCCGATGTCGTCTTTCCAGACGGCGTCGCAGTGCGTCTGATAATCGAAGCCTTCGCTGGCCACGACTTCATCGAGCTTGCGTTCCCAAGCGACATTGCCGCGGCCCGGGTGATGGGCGCCGGCGCGAATGTAGAGCACGGCATCCTTGAACTTCGGCGGCGCCTTGGCAAACGCAGCTTCCTCGACGATCGGAAACAACTGCTCGAACTGTGAATGGGATAATCGCGTCGCGGGGTCAAACCGTTCGCCGTCCGCATAGCTTAGCAGACTCTTGCGCAACTGGCTAGTGGCCGGTTGTTGCGGTAGTTGGTCGACCAGATTGTACCCACAGACGAGCAATCGCCCCCCTTCGGCCGTAGCAAACTCGAAGATCGTGCCCAGCTTATGGTTGAAGTGGTAATCGCTCACCGGTTGAACGATCGGGCGATAGTCGGCCAGCTGGTCGTCGAGGACGAAACCGCGGGCGCCGCGGCAGATCTCGATCCATTGCCAATCCAGGTGATCGGCCGTGGGCATCAGGGCCAAGGCCGGATGCCGGGAATCAACCAGGGCCCCAAGCGTCTCCGAGTGCTGGCCGGGAAAGAAGCGTGACGACCAGAACAAGGGCATCCAGCCGGCCTGTTTCGAGCTGCC
>CAYYOX010000963.1:0-2243 GCA_964473065.1 uncultured Planctomycetaceae bacterium
CGTCCCCTCCGGCCACACGGTTCACGGCTACGAGATCCATCACGGCCAGACCGAGGCGGTGGCGGTCCAGTCGGCATTTGAGCACGAAGCGGCCGGCGTCTTGGGCGTGGTCGGGGGCGAACATGACGTTTGGGGCACTTACCTGCACGGGGTCTTCGACGCCGACGAATTCCGCCGCTGGTTCGTCGACCGGCTCCGCGAGAGGCAGGGCCTCGAACCCAAGGGCCAAGTGGTGGCCACTTACGATATCGAAACGGCCTTGGACCGATTGGCCGGCGTGGTCCGGCAGTCACTCGACATGAAACAAATCTACCGGTTGATGGGCCTGTGATCCGACTAGAATACCAAATCCTGGCTGCCGTTGTGCTCGACCTGCTGGCGGGTGATCCCCGCTGGTTGCCGCACCCGGTGCGCCTGATCGGATGGGTGGCCATGGCCTTCGAGCGCCCGACGCGCTGGGCCTTTCGCCATCCGCGCTTGGCCGGCGTCGTCACGGCGCTGGGCGTGATTGGGCTTTCGGGCGCCGCCGCTTATGGTTTGCTGTACGGCGCCCGGCTGATTCATCCGCTAGCCGCCGACCTGCTGGTCATTGTTCTGATCTACACGTGTCTGGCTGCTCGCGATCTGGCCGCCCACAGTCGGGCCGTGTTTCGGGCGCTGGCGGACGAGGACCTGCCGGAAGCACGGCGACGGGTCGGCCTGATCGTCGGTCGCGATACGGACCCGCTGGACGAAGCGGGCGTTGCCCGGGCAACGGTCGAATCGGTGGCCGAGAATCTGGTCGACGGCGTGACAGCCCCGCTGCTGTTCGCCACCTTGCTGGGACCGGTGGGCGCGATCGTCTACAAGGCGATCAACACGCTCGACTCGACGTTCGGCTACAAGAACGAGCGATACTTGCAGTTCGGCTGGGCGTCGGCCCGCATCGACGACGTGGCCAACTACGTGCCGGCCCGGCTGACGGCCCCGCTGGTGGTCGTGGCCGCATGGCTGCTGCGCGAGCGGCCCGGTCAAAGTTGGCACATTCTCCGGCGCGACGGCCACAAACACACCAGCCCCAACGCCGGACAGACCGAAGCCGCCATGGCCGGGGCGTTGGGGATCCAACTGGGCGGGCCCAGCCTCTATTTTGGCTCGGTCATCGAGAAACCGACCCTCGGCGATCCGTCGGTCGAAACCAATCGAACTCACATCCGCCGGGCCAACGCCCTGATGTACGCCACGTCCGCGCTGTTCGCGGTCGGGTGTCTCGGGCTGCGGGCACTGGGCGATTCCTTTTGGCAATGGTCCCTTTGGCAATGGTCCCTTTGGCAATGGGGTGAAACCTTCTCATGAGCAAACGACCTCGCATCCTGTTATTCACCGGCAACGGCAAAGGCAAGACGACCGCCGCGTTGGGGATGACCCTGCGTGCGGCCGGGCATGGCATGCGCGTGCTGGTCGTGCAGTTCGTCAAGCAAGACGCCTCGACCGGCGAGATCGCGGCCCTGCGGAATATCGAACAGATCGAACTCGTGCAGACCGGTCGCGGCTTCGTTCCCAAGCCCGACGATCCGCACTTCTGCGAACATCAGGCCGCCGCCGAGCAAGGACTCGTCCGGGCCGCCGAAGCCATTCGTTCGGGGCAATACGACCTCGTGGTGCTCGACGAAGTCTGCCTGGCCGTGAGCCTGGGTCTGCTGGAAGAGAGCGACGTGGTCAAGGCCGTCCTTGAGGCGTCCGGCGAGATGCGATTGGCGCTGACCGGCCGCCATGCCACGCCCGGGCTGATCGAGCTGGCCGACACGGTCTCCGAGATCCAATGTGTCAAACACGCTTACGACATCGGCATCCCGGCCCAGAAAGGGGTGGAAATGTGAACGCTCCTTGCGGCCGACTCGTGATCGCAGGCGCCGGCAGCGGCGTGGGCAAGACGTCGATGGCGTTGGGGATCACGCGTGCGCTTCGGCGGCGCGGGCTGCGAGTGCAACCGTTCAAGGTGGGGCCCGACTTCCTCGATCCGACCTATCTGAAACTGGCCGCCGGGCGGACCTGCTACAACCTCGACGGCTGGATGTCCGACCGGCCGTACGTCGAAGGCCTGTTCGACCACGCCACGGCCGATGCCGACATGGCAGTGATCGAGGGCGTGATGGGTATGTTCGACGGGGCCGATCCGACCTCGCTGGACGGCTCCACCGCGCAGATGGCCCAGTGGCTCGACGCGCCCGTGCTGCTGGTCGTCGGCGCCCATGGTCTGGCCC
>CAYYOX010000964.1:0-2240 GCA_964473065.1 uncultured Planctomycetaceae bacterium
CCGTAAAACTGACTTTGCTTGGCAGTAAGTCGAAGGCCGTGAACCACGGCCGCGAGATTACTTTCACGAACGGCGTACGGTCTTGGCGTTGTACCGCCGCGCGATGCTTTCGCGGTAGGCGGCCAACTCGTCGTACTGCGTGCGAAGCATCTCTAGCGCTTGATCGGCTTGCTCGGACTCTCCAAACCGGGAGAAGACGTGCCACTTGCGGAGCAACTGCACCGGAGCGTCCGCTTGCTCTTCGGCCTCGGCCATGTAATCGACCACGAACTGGGCCACGTCGCGTTGGCCTTGATGCACCTTAAAGCAGACATCGGCGTGTCGGGTAACCGGGTTGAGCTCGGCCGTGCCGACCAAGAAGTAGTCTTCGATGTTCTTTCTCGACGATTCGAACCGCTTCATCTTCCCAAGCTGCCGGAAGAATTTCTCGACCTGCTTCTTCCGCTTGGGGTCGTCGCGTTTCTCTTTGTCGATGTCCGGTCCCAGACGGCTGTAGTCGTTGCGCGTTCGGTCGGATTTTTCCATGTCGGCCCTTGCCGCACCGCAAAGCACCAGCAACACGACCGCGGCCGCCCCAAGGTTCGCACGTACTGCCATGACAGCTCCCTCCAGATTCGAGGATCGATTCTCTCCCGTGCCTTCCTCCGCCTCCAGGCCGATTATAGCAGAATCACCCGCCTGTGAACACCGGAAACCGGGAGAATTGACCGGCCGGGGGCTTGCTCCCGAGCGGGTTTTTCGTGGTGATTCCCGACAAACGTGACATTTATTATGATATGGCTGTCCGGGAAGCCGGTTTGCCCCATGCAAGATCGGCTCTTCCGGGACGAATTACCGGTTAAGCGGAACAAGATTTCGCGATTGCGGCAGTCTTCTGTTTAGCCCCGGCGGCCACGCAGGATTGGCCGCCTAACACCGCGTGGCCGCGGTGGCTAAACGGACTTTCGCTGAATCATTGAAACCTCAAGAAACCCCCCGCTATGTCCATCTGCCCACAATGCGACCAGCGTTTGCTCCGCGTTAAGAGCGAGTGGGGATTGTTCTTCCATTGCCGACAATGCGACGGCCGGGCCGTGGGGCTGTCGGTGCTTCGCAAGGCGATTCCGCCGCAGTATGTCAAAGCGCTCTGGGTGAAATCGCACGACAAAGGGACGCCTCGCGGAAAGGCGTGCCCCGTGTGTCGGCGCGCGATGGCCGAAGTGCCCGTCCCGGCAGACGGTCAGGCGGTCGCGTTGGACGTTTGCGCCGGTTGCCAGATGGTTTGGTTCGACCCGCGGGAGTTCGAGCAGTTACCCAAGCAGGTCCGCAAGCAGCCGGAGACGGAGCAACTCCCACTGGGAGTTCGCGAGGCCATGGCCATCGCGGAATTGAAACTCGATCAGACGCGACAACGGGAGGGCCAGTTCGGAGAAGACGGGCCGGACGAGGTCTGGAAGGCAATTCCGGCCGTGTTGGGAATGCCGGTCGAAGTCGATGTCAACCCGGTCCGATGCTGGCCGTGGGTCACTTGGGGATTGGCCGCGGTGATCGTGGCTGCGTTTCTCGCCACGTTTACCAGCCTACTCCCGACGGTTCTTACCTATGGACTCATCCCGGCCGAGTGTTTTCGGTACGGTGGTCTGACGTTCGTCACGGCCTTCTTTCTCCACGGCGGCGTGTGGCATCTCATCGGCAACACCTACTTCCTTCTGATCTTCGGCGACAACGTGGAAGATCAACTCGGCCCATGGCGCTACGTGCTGCTGATCGCCGCAGCGTCGCTACTCGGCGACGTGGCCCATATCCTGGTCGATCCTCACGATACGACTCCTTGCATCGGGGCCAGCGGCGGCATCTCGGGGATCATCGTGTTCTATGCACTTCGGTTTCCGAAGGCTCGACTGGGGATGATTGTGCGGTACTACGTCTTCTTCCGCTGGACCCACTTTCCCGCTTGGGCCGCACTGATCGGCTGGTCCGCGATGCAAGGCGTTTTGGCCTGGATGCAGGTCAGCGGCATAGGCCACGTTTCCGCACTGGCCCATCTCGGTGGTGCAGGCGTCGGTTTTGGGGCGTGGCTGTTGTGGCGAGAGCGTTTTGCAGATTGTCCCGAAGGGGTCTAGCGGGAATTCTTCACGAATGTGCCACGGCTCGGTGCCACTGGTGGCTTGCCCACCAGTGTTACCTGCAGACGGATTGCACGGGTGGGCAAGCCACCCGTGGCACCCGGCGTCCCCTCCGGCCGAAATCCCCCCGCTTGC
>CAYYOX010000965.1:0-2230 GCA_964473065.1 uncultured Planctomycetaceae bacterium
TTTGGAACTTCTGGAAATCGTCATTGTCGTCGCTGAGCCACCAGCCGCCGATCGGGATCTCGGCGTCGGTCGAGTTGTACAGCTCGATTGCATCCACCAGAAGACCCTCACCCTGACCCTCTCCCGGAGGGAGAGGGGAGTCTGGCGTGTGTGTGAGTACTTCGTTGACGACGATGCCTTGGAAAGACCCTGTGCCCGCCGAGCCGGGTGTACCCAACAGTTCGCCGCTGGATCGCCAGTTGTCCGGATCGCTCGGGTCGGCGGCCGGGTCGATCACTTCCAAGGTCGAACCGTTGCCGTCGGCCCGGTTGGGCCAACCGGCGTTACCCGAGTCGCCGTAGGTGAAGTTCTGGATCGTTTGGACGAACGTGTCCAACAGGGCCAGTTGCTGGCTGCCGTTGGCAAGTTGCCTCGTATACTGCCCGGCCACGTCGGTGAGGCTGCCGTAACGATGCTCGAACGCGTCGGTGTTGCTAACGATCGAGACGAACTGGTCCGGGTTCAATCGTGTTATCGCGCCGCCGGTGAAATCGAAATCGATTCCGTCAGCGAACCGTACGCCGAGCAGATCGATCGGTATCGGACCGATGTTCTTCAATTCGACAAACTCGAAATCGTCGTCATCGACAAAACCTTCGGCGATTTCGTCAGGCGTGGGGTCGTAGGGGTGATAGTTCAGCTCGGTGATAGCGAAGTTTTGGGCATTGGCCGGCTGATGGGTAGTGAACTGAGCCTCGTGCAGGGCCGACCACACGTTGCCGCTCCTGGCTCGGGCCTTGACCAGCGTGTTGTCGTCAAGCGTGATCGGTCCGCCGTAGACGGTCGCTCCCGCGTTGCGGGGATCGGACCCGTCGAGCGTGTAGTAGATCGTGCTGCCGGGGGCCGTGATCGTCAATTGGAAGCCGGGATCCACCTGTCCGCCGTGTCGGTTGAACGACGGCGCGTCGGTGCTGGGGTAGAGTCCGACGCTGCGATACTGATCGAGCACGAGGTTCGTGCGTGTCGGGAAATAGGAGTTCTTCAGCCAGTTGATTCGCGGGATCCAGTTTCCGTGACGCGTGCGCGGAGAGAGGTTATCGAGTCGGCCGTCTCCCCAGCGGGCCGATTCGCCCACGATCGCGCGATCGATTTCCGCAGCCAGACGGTCGATGCGCTCGATGTTGGCTGCGACGGTCAACACGCCGTCGTTGAACAGGGCTTCGTAGATTCGATCGGCGAAGATCGTTTTGAATTGGGAAACGTTGCGCAAGGCGAGGTAGAGTTCACCCGGCCCGTTGGCTCCGCCGTCGTTCATCTTGTTGGCGTTGACATCCCAGAGGCACCCTTCGCCGTCCCAGCTATGGAAGTACCATTTCCCGCCATTTCGGTTGTGTGTGGCGTACCAGTTGTTCCAGGGCCAATCCCAGTTTCCGCCGAACTGATTGACGATCAGATAGTCGATGAAGTCGGGGATGTCGAGAAGTTGCTCCACGGCCGCGTAATCGATCGAACCCTGGCGAATGAGGCCGAATAGTTCGCTCCAAGAGGCGCTGTCGCCGTTGATATTCTGTCCGGTGACATAGGCGTCGTAGTCTTCCTTGTCTCCGCCGAAGTAGGCGGCGGCAAACGAAGCATTGGGCCGCTCGACCGGATTGTAGAGCCCCCAGTACAGCCCGTTGAGGTACAGGTGGACGAAGTTTCCATGCGGTGCAGCGCCGCCGCCGTCGAGTTGCGTCTGCGCGGCCCAGCGGTCGTTCAGATAGGTCGAATTCCACTCACCCCAGGTGGTTGCCCAGGAATCGTTGAACCCGGCCCGCAACACGAGCGTGTCGAATTGGTCGGTGGCGTCGTCGCCGAAGAGAGGATATTCCAACTTCGCCGGCCCATACTCCTTCTTGAACAGCAGCCGGAAGGAATGCTTTCCATTGTGTTGCGGGCGTCGGCCCCACCCGCCGTGGATTCGGACCCCGGCGTTCTCTTGGAAAAGCGTCTCGCCGTCGGGTGAGATCATCTCGATCGACCCGGCGCGTTCCCACGCAATCCCCTCGCTCATCGAGTTGTCGTAAATGCCGGTCGAATCATCCCACAAATCGTCCGGATCGAGCACCAACGACATCGTCGGGATCGACAGCAGATCGTCCCGCAACGTGTCCCTGTAACGCCAGTCGTTGACCACCTGCGGGTCCATTCCATAGCTGGCCGGCACCGGATCTCCGTAACTATACGGGGGAACATGGAAGGGTATCTGACG
>CAYYOX010000966.1:0-2227 GCA_964473065.1 uncultured Planctomycetaceae bacterium
CAATCTCAGGGGCATCCCCCGGGGAGGGCTTATGAGCCAGGAGAAGAGCGCCAATCTCGGCGTTAAACTGCGGATTTCCTTGTGCGACGTACACGAGTACGTCTCCGCGGAAATCCTTGCCTTCCTTGACCTTGCAGAAAAATCCCTCGTTTCCGCATCGGCAACTGCGCAGTTCCCATAATAGTTTCCGGATGGGAACGGGCTAGGGGTGGCACCTCATTCGCCGCTATCATGGACCATTGCGTGGGTGTGACGAGCTTTGAAACCCGATTGGATGAGAGCCGTACATGTCGAAGCGTTCAGGAATGGAATCGACCTTCTGAGCCCATCGGTCGAAGTTCGCCGTGAGTGAAAAGTCCGTATCCCCGCGTAGGGTGATCGTATCGGCATGGTCCCAGACCAGTTCGACTGCCTTGTCAATCCATTCTGCCGAATCATCGTGGCTGACAACATTCCCGGGCCGGTTGACCATATGAAGCCCTGTAGTGGTTAGGTGTATTCGCTCTCCCTGGGACCGCCGAGTTCCAGCTCGGCATCCACGCGCGTCGGCACCATTCCGATCAGGTACCACCAATGACAATGCAGCAATGCGGAACATGGCACCCATCTTTACAGCAGACACTTGGAAAACCCAGAGGGATTCCCACAGATCCCATAGCCACGACGACGGGTTATTATTGGTGTCCACCGAAACGGGGCAGGTCCGCATCCCCATCTGATTGTCGCGCGGGTTAGGATTGTAAAGGGGTTCCTCATGACGACCTGGATGATTATCTGCGGAGTATTAGGGCTAGCCTTGGGATTCAACTCCGTTATGCGAGGCGAGATCACACCTCAGATCACATTTGTTCTTTTGCTCCTCAACCTCGCTGCCCTGGTCAAGGTGTTTATTTCATATGGCTTTCTTTCCGTTGTTGGCGCAGCAGTAGTAGTTTTTCTTGCGGGAGGTTTCGGCGCTTTTCTGAACCCAATGAGCCGGAGGCCTGGCTGATTTGGATTCAGGCCGAATTGGTTCCTGCGGAGTTAATGCGGCTGCCGAGAGAGGGTGGGGTGAGAATAGGCAGGACGATTCAAATTGGGATAATCGATTTCGACTGATCTGGCAAAGACAAGGTGCTTGCCTTGCTGGGTTCGAAGTCTGTTGTTTACGGTTTGGTGAGAGAGGCGGGCTCTTCCACAAAGATCTAGATGCCAAATCAAATTGGTGTTGGTCACTACGGAGCGAACCTCATGGGCCATAATGGCGAATGCTCGAACTCAGAGAACCAAAGGACAAGCGTTGACACCCTGTCTTCGTGGTCGTCCTCAGCCCCGGGCTTCTGGTGGTCCAACCCCGGTTCGTTGGGTTCCAGTTGCAACGGCAGCATTCACGAAGACGTATCGACAAAGAGCACGATGGGGGAAAGATGGGACTACGCGCGATTCTTCGATGGGATCTCTCTGGCAAACTCAAGTCGCGAATCAACACGTACAAGAAGAATCGGGCTTTCTCATTCGACCACCGGGTTGTTCGCATTCACGTGACATGGTGGGAGTACAACGACGAATATTCTGTCACTGCATCTGCCTACTGTAATGACCCATCTGCCGGCGGATTTGACTCAAGACCGATCGACTTTTTCTACAAATCACAGCTGTTTCGTTCAGAAGCGGAGGCCGAGGCCCATGTTGAAACCGAGGTCCGACGCGCATCCAGAAAACACCGAAAAACTAAGTTCATCCGTTCCAGGGAGGATGATTCCGGAGTTATCGAAGAGGAGTATTCCGAGGGCAGGTGGACCCCTATCGACGCAACCGGGTTTCAGAATCGATGCGACGGCTGCGGAAAGGAGACTGAAGAGCCAATCTGTCCTTACTGTGGAGAGATGACGATCTAACAAAGAACCACTGCGTTTCTGCGACGCCACTAACGCACAGTGGGTGGGCGGCAGCCAATTCCCCGTTTCAGGTCAGCGAACCCACCTCCAGGTGATAATTCCCCGCAGGAGAGCTCACTCCTGCGCGATCTGACCTAAAGAGGCGATCGGCAACATTATGAAATGCAGCGCAAACCACCAGAGGTATCTAAGATCCCAGGCACCGCCGTGCGCATCGCCGATTAGGCCGTGGCACACATCGTTTCGTGCGTTCGACCCAAAATCTTCAACGAGCAATCCCCGAAATTCAAACGTGTAATCTTCACCAAAGATTTGTTCGAGTTCCTGCATACCAAGCATCCTATTTAGGG
>CAYYOX010000967.1:0-2217 GCA_964473065.1 uncultured Planctomycetaceae bacterium
GTATTCCATTATCCGCAGCATGACCCACGGCGTAAACGCCCATGAAACGGCGTCCTACTTGACCCAAACCGGGCGCAAGTCGGGCGACGGGCTGGTCTATCCGTGTGCCGGCGCCGTGGTCTCGTTGCTGAAGGGTTACGACGCCGGATACAAGGGACTCATTCCGCCCTATATCGTGTTAACCCGGCCGCAGGGACGGTTTTCCGAGGCCGGGTTCTTGGGATCACGCCATAAACCGTTCGCCACCGGCGGCGACCCGGGAAGGCAGCGGTTTGTTGTCGAAGGCGTTGCTGCCGACGGTATTTCCGACCAGCGGCAGCACGCCCGACGCGATCTGTTGCACAACCTCGACACGCTGGGCCAGGCCATGCCGGGCGATCCGCGGCTCGAGGCACTGGCACAAGCCCAACAGCAGGCGTACGAGTTGATCCTCGGCGATGCCGGCAAGGTCTTCGACCCGGCCGAAGAGAAGGATGAACTGCGAGACCGCTACGGCCGCAATACGTTCGGACAGTCCTGCCTCGTCGCACGCCGGCTGGTCGAACAGGGCGTCCGCTTCGTGACCATCAATTACAAAGGCTGGGATACGCACAAGCAGAATTTCCAGGCAATGCGCCAAAAACTGCCCCAATTGGACCGCGGCATGTCGACCCTGCTGCAGGACCTTGCGGATCGCGGCCTGCTGGACAGCACCATCGTCTGGTGGGGCGGCGAGTTCGGCAGAAAGCCCAAAATCCAATGGGAAGCGCCCTTCAACGGCGGACGCGGTCACCATGGTCACGTCTTCTCCGCCGTGGTCGCCGGCGGCGGATTCCAAGGCGGACACGTCGTCGGGGCGTCCGATGCCAAGGGCGAGCAGGTGAAGGATCGACCCGTCTATCCTCGCGACCTGATCGGCAGCATGTACCAATTGCTCGGCATCGATCCCGACGCCAAGTTGCCGCACCCTCAAGGCCGCGACGTACGCGTCATGGCAGCGGCCGGCGACGGCATCAAGTCGGGCGGACTTTTGAAAGAAATAATGTAAACCGTGGAGTACGCACGATGAACCCATGGCGACGATGCCTCGTCCTTTGGTCGGCCATATTCCTTGTAACGGCCTCCAGCGCCCAGGCACAGAAAATCCCGCGGGTCGGCTACATCTATCCGGCCGGCGGCCGGCAAGGTACGACCTTCGAGGTCGAGGTCGGCGGACGCTTTCTCGACGGCGTAGACCTGGCAGTTGTTTCCGGTCAGGGCGCCCAGGCCACGGTCGTCAAGCACATCAAGCCGCCGACCAAGAAGCAGACCCAGGAGTTGCGGAAGAAATCGCAAAAGGTCTGGAAGCACGTGCAGGCCGCGAACAGAAAGCGCGGCAAGCGAGGCAAGGCCATGTCGTTCGCCAACGCCGCCGAGGAACTGGGTATGTCGGAAGCCGAGGTCGAGGCCTTGGAAGAATTCCGCAAGAGGTTCAACGACCCCAAGCGGCAGCCCAATCCCCAGCTCGGCGAAATCGTCACACTGCGGGTCACGCTGCCTGCGGACGCCCAGCCCGGCCAGCGAGAGCTGCGACTGCGGACGGCGGCCGGGTTGTCGAACCCGTTGCGGTTTTACGTTGGGCAGTTGCCCGAATCGCGCGAAGTCGAGCCGAACGACAAGACGCCGGACGACCGCATCGGCCAGTCGCTGCCGGTGATCATCAACGGCCAGATCATGCCCGGCGATGTCGACCGATTTCGTTTCAACGCCCGCAAAGGCGATCGTCTGGTGGTGGCCGCCGCCGCGCGAGAATTGATCCCCTACCTGGCCGATGCCGTGCCCGGTTGGTTTCAGGCCACGCTGGGGCTCTACGATGCGGACGGAAACGAACTGGCCTACGCCGACGATTACCAATTTCATCCCGATCCGGTCCTCTACTACGAGATCCTCGAGGACGGCGCCTACGACCTGGAAATCAAGGACGCCATCTACCGCGGACGCGAGGACTTCGTCTATCGCATCACGCTGGGTGAAGTGCCGTTTGTCACCAGCGTCTTCCCCTTAGGCGGCCGCGACGGCCAACAGGCAACCGGCAAACTGAGCGGCTGGAACCTCCCGGCGGACGAAGTAACGCTCGACGACCGACTGCGAGGGACCGTGATCCATCCGATCGCGAAGCCCGGCGAGTCGGGCGCCCTGACTCGCGTGCCATTTGCCGTCGATACCCCGACCGACTGCCTCGATAAGAGCGCGAACAAA
>CAYYOX010000968.1:0-2216 GCA_964473065.1 uncultured Planctomycetaceae bacterium
GTCAGGCCGACGTGACCTTCGACTACGGCTATCAAGGCGCCGAGCACGCCGCCACGCGTGTGACGCTCGGTTCGACGCCCGACTATCAAACCGTGTATGCCCACGACGGCTTCGGCCGCCTGATCCGCGTCGAGCAGACCTCTCAGCCCGGCGGCAACGCGGTCGCCCAAAAGGGCGTCGACTTCACGTACACGGCCGACGGTCTGCCCGAGACGATCACCCGCTACGCCGACGCCGACGGCGACCTAACCACGTCCGGCACGCAGACGGTCGCCGTGAGCACGTATACTTACGACCCCAGCCTACGCCGCTTGACCGATCTGATCCACGCCCAAGGCGCGACAACCCTATCCGCCTACACCTGGACCTACGACGACACGGGCCGCATCGACCTATTCGGCACGCCCGAGGGCACGTACGACTACCAATACGACGCCACGGGCCAACTGCTCGACGTCGCGCTGGACGCGGGCGGCGGCTTCACCGACACGGAGCACTACGGATACGACGCGGCCGGCAACCGCATAACCACGGGCCTACCCGGCGCGGAAGTAACCTACGCGACCGGCGACGCCAACCGCATGACCGGTGCCGGCAACTACACCTACACCCACGACCCCGAAGGCAACACAACCGCCCGCTTCATCGACGTCGACACCGACGGCACATTATCAACCAACGACACCAACATCACCGAATACGAATGGGACCACCGCAACCGGCTAACCCGAGTAATCTCGCGAGCCACCGAAGGCGGCGCAGCCACCCAAGAAGTCCAATACACCTACGACTACCTAAACCGCTGGGTAGCGAGCGAAGTCGACCTCGACGGCGACGGTGCGGGTGCATCAACCAGCGAATACTTCGTTTATGATGGTGGGACACCGGGCACGGCCGAGCAGCCCGACATCGACAGCGATCCCGGCCAGATCGTCCTCCAACTCGACGAAACCGGCAATCCAACCCACCGTTACCTCTGGGGCGAGGCGGTCGACCAGATCCTAGCCGACGAAACAGTCGACGACGGCGGCCCCGAAGACGTCCTCTGGCCGCTAACCGACCACCAAAACACGGTCCGCGACCTGGCCGTTTACGACGAGGTATTAGACGAGACGAGCATCGCCAATCATATTGCTTACGACGCCTTTGGTAACGTCACCAGCGAGACCAACGCGGCAATAGACCACCTCTTCGGCTACACCGGCCGACCATTCGACGAAACCACGGGCTTGCAGAACAACCTGCATCGATGGTATGATGCGAGTGTCGGCCGTTGGCTATCCGAAGATCCGATTGGCATAAAAGGAGATGACGCAAACCTTTATCGGTATTGTGCGAATTCCACGGTCAACATCGTGGATGCGATTGGCCTCAAGCACAAGGGCCATCATATCGTTCCCTGGCACATATTCAACGGGAAGGTTGCAAAGGCTGTTCAGAAATACCTTGACTCAGATGATGCAGCGATCTGGTTGTCGGGATACAACACACATGGCCCTCAGTCAGTCAATGGTGTGAAGCACAATGAATACAACCGCCTCGTGAAGAAGGAGTTGGACGATTTCCTGGCGGAGAAGGGGAAGACCTTGAGAAGACTCAACAAATCTGAGGCAATAGAGTTTGTGAATCGAATCAAGAGTAAACCTCCAACCGGAAAGATTGGCAAGTTCCTTTCGGGAACGGTTGACAATGCGGTCGAAGCTTCTCGCAAAGCAGGCAAGTTTACAAAAGCTGGAAGGAAAGCGCTGCGGGGGAGGATGGCGAGGCTTGCGGCGCTTGGCATCCTTGGCGTACTTGACGATGTCGCTGTGGCAAGGAACGTCATTCTTCCGCCACCGCATGTACAAAGAGCTGAGGCCGAGATGCTTCGGCAGTACAGATATGCGATGCAGGACAAGGTAAAGTCAAGGGATGGCAAGATACCCGTAGGCCGACTCGGTCATCTCAGCGAGGCTACTCAGGCGTATCTTAAAGCCGTTGGAGCGTCACCCTACTTGCGAAAGCCGCTCTTGGACGCAATGGAGAACGAAATGTCTGGTAGAAATTAAAGCCGTTTCAGGGACAACGGTTCCTAGCCGCTCGCTGCCGAGCGAACGATAGGTGCCGTGATTTCGTGGCGACCGAGCAGGAGACAATCGCATGAGCAGAAGACAGCTTTTTACAGGTTACCGGATTCAGGTCGGCAAGGATAGTAAGTACAAGCATTCGTTGGGGGG
>CAYYOX010000969.1:0-2214 GCA_964473065.1 uncultured Planctomycetaceae bacterium
AATCAGTTGGCATTGACATCGACAAAGTGAACACCCCAGGTCGGGAGTCTTTTTTATGGCGATCGACTGCACGAACAACTACAAGCAAAGGATTCCCGTCTTTTTTCCCGTCCCAAAACGCAGCGCTCCGAGTGTGAACGGTCAGAGCGGCCTTGTCAAGTACCTTATCGTCTGGTAGGTCAGGCCTCGGCCTGACGAAAGGGACGTGTGACCTGGTTGCGAAGATCCATCAGAGCGAGCCCTGACCTACGGCGTCAGCCGCTACGGTGCAGATGCCGGGCTCGGAAAACCAAGGCTGTCAACACCATGGCGAAGATGCCGATCAGCAATAAATTCAGCGCCCAAAGCGGGGGCATCAAGTCATTCGCCGCAGTGGCATCCGAGACGACGAACTCGACCCAGTGTATCCATCGCAGATTGACGACCACAAGATTCAACACGCCGAGGCCGACTGTCAGCGCGATAGAGACGTGATAGTAACGCTTGGGTCTTCGCCACACGGTCCGGAGGCTGAAAAGCAGGAGGCCCCAGGCGACTCCGGCAATGGCCACGGCACTGAGCCAGTCGCCACTGATAACGGCCATCGAGAAGATCCACGCGACTGAACCGCAGGTTGCTCCGACCAGCGCTGCGGTCATGTTGCGCGGGGTCAGATTGGCCCACTCCGATTGCGTTGTCTGATCGGTGCCGTCTTCTATGCGGATCTGCCGTTGCCGGCGGTTCGTCCAGACCGCGATCCGGATGATCCCGACCACGTAGAGGAGACTGAGGATCGTAAGAATGACCACGGTGGACTTCATCGACACTATGTAGGGCAAGGCATAGGCGGCCGCGATGAAGATGTTCAACAGGGCGATATAGCCGAAAACGATCCAGCCCGTTCGAATCATCAGTCGGCGTTCCGCCGGCGATTTGGCCGCTCGCAAACTCAGCCGCACTCCAATCCATGCTCCCAAGAGTCCCAGAACCCCTCCCCATAATGCGGCGATCGACCCGGCAAACAGGGCCGACTTGCCAAGGATGGTCCCTTTGCCGCCGGCGGCAATCACACCGGCCGCGGCGGCCTGCGGAGTCAAGGCTGGAAGGCCCGCCATGACCGCAACCAGGAAAGTTTTTCCCGGATTGCTCTGGGCGAGAGCTTGCTCGACGCAGGCAGCTACTCGCTCGGTCAGCATCCGGCGACCGCGGCTGAGACGCTGTTTGACGGCATCTTCGCTCAGGCCGAGATCTTCGGCTACCCGACGCACGCTCTGCTCTTCCCGATAGAAGAGAATCAGCGGCTCCCGATAATTCGTCGGCAGTTGGCTGAGGGTCTCCCACATCAGGGCCCGATTTTCCTCGCCGATCATACGTTCCGTCGGATCGACCGAGTCCTTACAAGGCGCGTCGGCAGCCGATGGAACCGGTGTCGCCGCTCGCGCCATGGCTCGCCGCGTGTTGGCGGCCACGCGCCTGGCGATGCCGCACAGCCAGGCCCGAAGCCTTTTCGGTTCGCGAAGCTGCCCCAACGACCGCCAAGCCGTCAAGAACGTCTCTTGGGCCACATCCTCGCTAAGCGCCAAGTTGCCGGTGCCGCTGTACGCGATCGAGCAGACGAGCGTCTGGTAGCGACGAACGATCTCTTCGAAAGATCGATGATCGCCGGCCAAGGTGGAACGAACGAGATGGCTGTCTTCCGACGGTTGGTTAGTCATAGCTAAAGCTCCTTTCCTACAATACCAGTGGCAATGAATCGCAGGAAGGTGACAAACCGCCAGAAAGATTAGACAACTGCCCCCCCGAAGGGCAAGAAGTCGCAATCTGATCGCGGATGTCCTCCCGGAAGAGAAAAAGGGGAAGAGGGCAGAAAAGCTGCCGAAACGTCGGCTGCTGATTGCTGAGGGCCGACTCGGCAGGATTTCCGGGTTGCCGTGGTATACCTGGGCAATTAACCGGGTATACCGGGTTAATGAACCTCAGGGCAACTCGGACTCGGACGAGGGGGGCGGTTTTCTTGGGGCGTAAGAGGTTACGGGGTTAGATCTTGCGACTTGCAAATCGGTCCCCTCTCCCTTTGGGAGAGGGTTAGGGTGAGGGCTTGCGTGTCTTTTTTATGCCCTCACCCCCGGCCCCTCTCCCTTTGGGAGAGGGGAGATTGAATTCGCGTTTTGCAAAAGTCCAGTTATGAGTTGTAAGTTCTTGAATGCTCCCATGTTGAAAAACCGAAAACTCACA
>CAYYOX010000970.1:0-2168 GCA_964473065.1 uncultured Planctomycetaceae bacterium
GGGACAGTCACCTATTTCCTCTTGACGAGACACGGCCCAGGGTGGAAGATACGGGCATGCTACGGGTTGCACGAATCGTCATGCCGAAAAGACGCTTTGGGCTCAGAGCTTCATTAGTTCTACAACAAGGGTTTTGGTTTGATTCGTTTGCGACGCTTTGGGGTCAGAGCTTTAATAGACGGATGATTCTTAACCAAGCCATCCATCATTGGAAAACAAGGCGCGTCAACGCAAACCTGCTGTCGACCGGTATGCTATGCGTTTTGCTGGCGATAGCCATAGGATCGGCGGAAGTTGCATTCTCGATCACGGACGAAACCGGCACAGGCAAGGAAAGATCAGTATCGGTGAAGGAGTTCGGGGCGACGCCGAATGACGGTAAGGATGACAGCGAAGCCATCCGCAAGGCGATCGATTATGCCAAAGACAACGGCATGAATGTAGTCGTCCTGGAAGCGGGCGTTTATGATCTAAAGGACGGCAACAGCGTCCTAGTCAACGAAAACGACCCCTATAACAACGCCTATATCCACCTTCACAAAACCAGAAACCTAACCTTGCGAGGCGCAGTGGCTGCAAAGGGCGAGCCCGCAACCATTTTACTGCGGGAAAACCCCGCCATTGTGGACGAAAGCCAACTGCCCGAGAGGATGGATCTACCCTCCATCATCAGCGTATCAAACAGCGCAAACACACGCGTGGAGAATCTCAGGCTGGACAACTCCCGGCTGTTTTACAGTGCGGGCCAGGTAGTGGAGGCAACGCCCAATTATATCAGGGTTCGTGTGCTCGACGGCCATCTCATGATCGAGGGGATGAAGGCGCGCATTATGGGCGCCTATGACCTGAAAAACCGCCATCTCCTCAGGAGCCGCCTGACCTACGACGGCAACGCCGAATGGAAGATTATCGACCCCCAACAGCGGATCATGGAGCTCGATATTCGCAAACTGCTCGACTATGAGATAGCGGCGATCCGGCAACATGCCCATCAGGGTGTGGGCCTGTTTTGGTTTTTTATCTCCGCCAGCCACCGGCCGCAGCTTGGGCTTTATATGTCCACCGACGTGACCTTGAAGAACATTCATGCCGCCAACGCCTCCGGCTTTGCCTATCAAGCGCTGGTTTGCCGAAACATCACCATCGATAACGTCTCCCTTAAGCCCACAGACCACCGCATTGCCGGCTGCCCGCGCGACGGCTTTAAGATGAATAGCTGCTCCGGTACGGTCAACATCAACGGGCTGACCATTGATGGCTGCAACGACGACGCCATGAACATCCACTCAACTCCATTCGAGGTCAAATCGGTCCTCTCCCCCACACAAATTGTGGCGCAAATCCACAAGGCCCATTACTGGATGTTCAAGTATCTCGAACAAGCACCCATCCAGCCCGGCGAGCGCGTGACGGTGATGGATCGGTCCACCGGGAAACGGGTCTACGACGGCACAATCAAGTCGGCAGTGTCCGGAAATGCCGTCGTGACGCTCACCATGGAAGAGCCTATGCCTCGAGAAGTCGGCCAGCGGATGACGGTCGCCATCCACGCCTACACGATCGGCCAGTTCAATATCAAGAATTCCAACTTCAGAAACATCTCCGGCAATGCGATTGTGTTTGCCAACCAGAAGGCCAATATTGAGAACTGTGTCTTTGAGCATATCAATGGCAAAGCACTGATTGCGGGATGTGCGTTCTACCCGCCCTATTATGAATTGTATGAGGTGACCACTCCCGATGAGGTGATTGTACGGAACTGCCGTTTTAAGAATTGCAACACCTACGCCGAATGGCATTTGGGGGAGCCGAAAGGGGTTATTTCGGTCAGCAACGGGCGATTGGTTTCGGAAAGAACGGTGGCCAATGTCGAGATTCTCGACAACACCTTTGAGGAAATCACCGCGAACACTCCGGCCGTCTATATCGAACACCTGATCAAAGGCAGAATTCAGGGCAATGTCTATCCAGCCGGAAGCGTTTTCGCCGAGAACCTCACCGGCGACGCGGTGAATATATCCATCAAAGACAATCGAACCAAGTAATGCGCCGGCAACCACGCTGGAATCGGCTCATTGTGTTTTGAAGTGCCGTTTGATTCGACTAACACAAGAACGTCGGGCAAGCCCGACCGCTGATATGATTGGACCAGTCAAGTGCGGGTTTTG
>CAYYOX010000971.1:0-2163 GCA_964473065.1 uncultured Planctomycetaceae bacterium
CTATGATATCTGCTCTCGTCGGGTCTCCCTTTGCGCCTCTCACCGCACCGGAACCTCGGACGATTATCAGTGATGTGCCCTTGGTGTCCCCAAAAGCGGTTAGGGGCGAGGGGTTAGGGGTTAGGATTTCGGGGCACGCTGCTCGCTGAACCCGATCTTCTATCCTCGAATCTACGTTTTCCTAGCCCCTAGCCCCTTTGTGTCCCTTTGCTGGAGCGTTCGGTTTCGGCTCCCTGAACAAGGCGCTCGACGGACCGCGAAGTTTTCTTGCCCTGTCGTTGAACTTGGCTCGTGCCGGCGAGGTCCTATACTGTAGGAACCGCTTGGGAGCGATAACCAATGACAACCCCGAAGGATATAGCCGAGCTAGGAGAACATCTCAACCAGCACAATACTCCTTGAGACCTCGAAGAAAACAAGGGCCCTCACTGAGATTGGCGGGGAATGATAGATTGCCATGATCCGGCGACCCTTTGCGGCTCCCGGCGGCCACGGAAGACGGACGATAATCGGTGATGTCACCTTGGTGTCCTTCTGCTATACTGGTTCCCAGGGCAGGGCTGACGGCTGGGAATAAGGTGAAACACTCAACCATGTTGGAGGTTCATTGAACTATGAATTCAAATCGGCATTGCAGGACTCGGCAGGCTCTGATTGGCCTCTCGGTCGTCCTTCTCGTGTGCTTGTTGAGTTGCGAAATCCACGCCGCAACGCCGGTCGCAAAGGATTTTCCTTCGCTGGAGGACGCCTGTCGCCGGCTTAATGGACCGATCGTTGGCGACATGGCTGTGGCTAAGATTGACTCGATGATCGCCGCGATCTATTTGGAGGAGGCACGTGCTCCTATTCCAGCGGAATCACCCATCCTGGCGTTTGAAGAGAACGCCCATTTCCTCTGTGCGGTAGCGGATCTTTCAAATTCACTCACACCCGCCGCGAACAAACAGGGTTCGCCCACGCTCATTCGACGGTTCATCTTCCTGAAGCCGTCGATTTGGGTAATTGAGGATAGCATCGACCCCAAGGCGTACGAAGGAAGGCTGCGATGGGAAGTCGATCGCCAAGGTGACGGGAATACGGATCGTTCCAAACTGCGGTGCGAAATTCTCTGGCCGGGTAAGCAGTCGCAACCGTCGACCGCCGAGGCGGATAACTCGGGTCGATGCGTCCGCGTGTACCAAGTCCCACCAACCGACGAAGACATTGCTCCGGCGAAAGCCGTTCTTACGAACAACGACGGTCGCTTCGATCTGACGATCAGCTCGGCGGATCGAGTTTATCAGCTTCAGTTGCCGCTGCCGGAAGTCGGCGCCGGTCGGATCGCGGTCAGCGACGCGGACGGTAAGACGCTCGTTCCGCTTAGACCATTGCCGGCCGGCGTGTTGCCGCACGGCGAAGAGGGCATGCAGTTGATCGAGCGATGGGATCGGAACTATCAAGACGGTCGGCAACCGCCCTGGAACTCGGGCATGCCCGCGCCGGACCTGCGCGAGGCGGTCGAAAAGGGCCACATCGAGCCGTGCCGAGTTGCGGTCCTCGGATGCGGATCTGGCGCCAACGCCATCTATCTGGCCGGCAAGGGTTTTGACGTCACGGCAATCGACTTGGCCCCGACGGCCCTGAGCATCGCGCAGTCCGACGCCCAGAAGGCGGGCGTCAAGGTGCGATGGATGCTGGCCGATGTACTGGCACTGCCGGAGTTCGAGCCGTTCGACTTGATCTTCGACCGAGGCTGCTATCATAACGTGCGATACGTCGACGCCAAGGGCTTCGTCGACTCAGTCAACCGAATCTCGCGACCCGGCACACGGTTCTTTGTCCTTTCATGCGACCGCGACAGTGCCCCGGGCGTCCGCGAGCCTACCATGCGCCAGGACTTCTCGGAACTGTTCGATTTCGAGTGGATCCGAAACTCGAGCATCTTCACCGGCAAGCAAGGCGAGTCTCGCCACGCCTCCTGGTCCGTCATGCTCCGCAAGAAGGGCCAATAGGCATATTAGCGGAAAGGAAGACGGTGGATCGCAGCTCGGCGAACTGCTACACTTGTATCGTTCGGTACGGTTCGGACCAGCCGGGCAAGTCAATTCGAAAAATGTCCAGCACAACTGGACTTTTGCAAAACGCGAATTCAACCTCCCCTCTCCCTTTGGGAGAGGGTTAGGG
>CAYYOX010000972.1:0-2162 GCA_964473065.1 uncultured Planctomycetaceae bacterium
GGATATCGAGCTGGTAGTGGCCGGCTCGGGCGGAACGGTTGCGTTTGAAGTGCGGGGGTTCAGGGTTGGGCACTCGCATTCAAGCTTTGCCCCAGAATTCTGAACCCTGAACCCCGAACCCTCAAAACATTGGCCGAGGCACTTACTTCCATCGTCCAACCCCTTCCCCTTTTCCCTCTTTCCCTTTTTTCCTCCCTGACGGGCACGAGTTTTCCTCCCTGACGGGCACGAGCCCTTCGATAATCGCCCAAAACGGCCGGCTTTCAGCCCATTTGGGGGCCCCGAGGGGTTGGCGTTGATCGGATTGCACGCTATGCTTAGTGGCTGGGAGCAAAAAAAGCTTTTTTTCGGCGGTCGTCGGGGCCTGTTTGGCTGGGATGCCGGTTCGGCTGGAATCATGGAATCTGGGATGTTGGAAACGGACCTGCGAACGAATCTTGCCCGGAGTTTCTTGGCCCTGTTGGCCAAGTTCCTCAGCGGGGCCAGCGTGCGGTGGATCGATTCCCAGCCGGATACTTGCCAGAGGGTCTATTTCTCGAACCACACGAGCCACCTCGATGCGATCGTCCTCTGGTCGGCGTTGCCCCAGGATGTGCGCGTGTTGACCCGGCCGGTGGGTGCGAGGGATTATTGGGATGCGGGTCGCGTTCGGCGCTACTTCGCCCACAAACTGTTCAACGCGATCCTGATCGACCGGACCAAGATCAAGGTGCATCACAGCCCGATCGACATGATGATCCACGAGATGGGAGATAGCCATTCGTTGATCGTGTTTCCGGAAGGGGGCCGCAGTTCGGGATCGCGCGTCGGGCAGTTCAAGAGCGGCCTGTATTACCTTTGCAAACGGCGCCCGGACCTGGAGTTGATCCCTGTGCATATCGATAACATGAATCGGATTCTTCCGCGCGGCGAGTTCTTGCCGGTGCCCATGCTTACTTGCATCAGCTTCGGCCCGCCGATCTGGCTGGAGTCGGGTGAGCCGAAGGTCGATTTCCTGCGTCGGGCTCGTCAGGCCGTGCTGCGTTTGAAACAAGGATAGAGAAGCGAAATAACGACGATGCAAAACCTGCAAACGGAAGGCTTGGTGTGTGGGTTGGTGGTCCTGCTGGGGGTCGCCACCTTTGTACTGCGCGCGCTGAGCAAGCGGGACGACCTGGACATCGATACGGCCATTTTGCGGACGTTTCGCCTGCGCGTGCAGGCGTGGTGGTGGCTGTGTGCCGTCTTGGCCGGCGCGTTTCTTCTCGGCACGGCGGCAACCGTGATCCTCTTCGGGCTGATTTCGTTTTGGGCCTTGCGGGAATTTATCACGCTGACCCCCACCCGACGTGGAGATCACCGGGCACTGTTCTGGGTCTTTTTCCTGTTCACGCCGTTGCAGTTCCTGATGGTCTGGCTAGGCTGGTACGAGCTGTATAGCATCCTGATTCCCGTCTATGCGTTTCTGTTCATCCCGGCTCGGATCGCCATGGCCGGCGACTACCGCCGTTTCCTCGAACGCAGCGCGAAGATCCAGGCGGGGCTGCTGATCTGCGTCTATTGTCTCAGCCACGCCCCGGCCCTGTTGTCGGTGGAAGAAACGCTGCCGCCGGCGCCGCAACCGACGGTCGAAGAAAGCACGGAAGAAACCGTAGAGGAGAGTCCCGAGTCGGCCGAAAACGGTCCGCAGGCCGAAAATGATTGGGATCCCAACGCACTGCTGTTGTTCTTCCTGATCATCGTGCAGCTCAGCGACGCCTTGCAGTACGCCTGGTCGCAGATCCCCAGCCGGCACGTGATCGCACCGTCGATCAATCCGAGCAAGACCTGGGAAGGATTATTGGGCGGAACGGCCAGCGTGACGCTGATCGGGGCCATGCTGTTTTGGGCCACACCCTTTCAGGGCGTCCATTGGTGGATGGCCGCCGCCATGTCGACCGTGATCTCCCTGACGGGGTTTGCCGGCGCACTGACCATGTCGGCCATCAAGCGCGACCGGGGCGTGAAAGACTATGGCACCCTGGTCGAAGGCCATGGAGGCGTGCTCGATCGAATCGACTCGACTTGCTTCGCTGCCCCCGTCTTCTTCCACTTGACACGCTATTGGCTGAGCTTGTAAGGGAATCTGTTTATACTCGGCACGGCCAAGAACTGAGGTTTTTGTAGGAGGCGACTCCCGTCGC
>CAYYOX010000973.1:0-2158 GCA_964473065.1 uncultured Planctomycetaceae bacterium
CAAAGCGTCAGCCACCGGCGTGAGGGCATAGTTCATGACCTTCAGCTTTCCGCCGCCCAGGATTACCTCGCTGGCTCCGCCCAAGGCGAGTTGGCCGGCGCCGATCGATTCGATCTCGCCGGCGTTAATCTGGATGGTCGTTTGCGAGAGGCTGAGATTGGCGCCGGACCGGTTGTCGAGCGTGAGCAATCCCGTGCCTTCCTTCGTCAATGTGCCGGGAGTTACGCCGTCGTCCAGCAGCGCGGCCACGGTCATGGCGCCGTGGTTGGAGATCGTGGCATCTCCGGCAATGCGGACCGTATCCAGGTAGCCGCCCCCGACATTGATCAGGGCGGCGCCGGTCCCCAAGCTCAACTCGGTGCCGGAACCGAACCTGACGGAATTGCCAATCGTCAGACTCTGCCCGGCCGCCACGGTGACGCCGCCGCTGTCGACGGTCAGCCAGTAGGCGGAAGCAGGCGCTGTGACATTGACGGTGTTGGTTTGCAGTATTGCGTGGGTTGGCGGGCCGGGGATGTCGCTGCCGCTGCCGCCGGTCCAATTCGTAGTATTCCAGTTGCCGCCGTTGAGCCCGTTCCAAGTGAGTATGTTGTCGACGGAGGGCGTGAAGAGAAACTCGCTCGGCGAGAGGGCCGTGTCGCTGATGCGAACCTCGTCGATCGACCCGTCAGTCCAATCGGCGATGTTGTTGTCCCACATCCCGCGGCCGATGGTCCATGACCCCGTGGTGTTGATCATCGCGCCGGTCACTGCCACGCTACCCTGTGACACATAGCCATTGCCGTCGAAGCTGTCCACGAACAACTCGAAGGTGGAGCCGTCGTTGACCGCCGCCGCGTGATACCATTGTCCCACGGTAAGAGTGAAATTGGTGGCGATAGCTTGCACGATTCCACTGCCGTCAATGACCTCAGCCGATAACGTGTCGTCGTCGTCGCGGACCTTCAGCGCGAACGGCGGCGCCCCATCGTCTAGCAACGGCTTCCCATCCTTGCCGACAATGACTTGCCACCGGTTCAACGTATCCACCATGAAGGTCGCCTCCACCGTCCATGCGGTGAATACCTGAGACTCGATGGGCTTGAAGTTAGTGTAGTTATCCTGATTCGGGTTGAATTCCAGCGAAAGCGTGTTCGCTGCCCCCGTCTGCGGAATAACGGTGGCCGCGACACTGGACCGATACCATGGGGCAGCGAATTCACCCCAAGTCCACATCTCGTTTCCGTTGCCGCTGGAATCGACGAACCAGTCGGCTTGGTAGACGGTCGTGTGCGTGTCGACCGGGCCCTCTTCGAACCGCCAGTAGGCGGCATCCACCGCCATCGCTGTTTTGCAGACGGGCCCAACTACGACCGCCAAGAGCACCAACCACGGCCACAATGCCGCAAACCGTGCAGGAAACGTCTGATTAGCAACACTTTTCATGGTCTTCTTCCCCCTGGAAAAAAGGATTCTTCCCGGCTTGATTCCGTGCCCTGGCGATCGCTAAAGCCACCATTCGCAGGCCGGACTCAAACGGGATTCTTGAATTGACTTTCACACAGATATTCTATACCCTCACCCCCGGCCCCTCTCCTAAGAACTTGTAAAGGAATTACTTCCCGGTTTCGGAGTTCAGTCGTTTAGCCGTCGCCGGCACGGCGATGAAATTGGAAGTCTAGCTTTCATCGCCGTGCCGGCGACGGCTAAACAAACGAATCATCGCCGTGCCGGCGACGGCTAAACGAATTCCGGAAGTAATTCCTTTACAAGTTCTAAAGGGAGAGGGGAGGTTGAATTTGCGTTTTGCAAAAGTTCTGTGATAAGTATCGGTCGTCCTGTGGTTCCATTCGCTCTGCCGGCCTTTGCGACGCGGCGGCTGCGGGATTCGTCGGCCATCTCTTACACGCCTACTTCAGGCTCGCCGTTACATTAGGCTCGCCGTCTCCGCCGGGCCACGGCGGCCAGGATCAACAGCCCAAGACCGGCCAGTCCGAACGTCGACGGCTCCGGTACGCCCAGCAGCTCGGACGGATCGAGAGCCACATCGCTGATGCGGACTTCGTCGATCGAGCTGTCGCTCCAATCTGCAATCCAGCCATCCCACATCCCACGGCCGACGGTCCAATCACCTACGCTGTCAATCAGGGCGCCGCCGCTGACGGCGATCCCGGCGCCC
>CAYYOX010000974.1:0-1816 GCA_964473065.1 uncultured Planctomycetaceae bacterium
GTGCAATTGGGCACCCTGGAAGACCTCGATCGCTTGCCGCCGCCCGACTGGTCGGCGTTTCGGCCCAAGCGATTTCGCATCGGTTACGATTTCTGGCGTTTTCCCACGGCACTGGTTCAGGCCAGTCGCGGTTGCACGTTCAAGTGCAATTACTGCCCTTACATCGTGCTGGAAAACACCACCCGATTCCGCGATCCGGAAGCCGTGGTCGACGAGATCCGCCATGACATGCAGCATTGGGGATTCCGTTCGTTCAAGTTTCGCGACCCGCTGTTCGGGCTGCGCCGCGAGCAGGTGTTCGAGTTGGCCGAACGGATCGGGCGGCTGCCGCGGAAGATCCAGTTCTCGATCGAGACGCGGATCGAGTTGGTCCCGCCCGAAGTGTTGCGCCTGTTGAAACGGGTCGGCTTGACCAGCATTACCGTGGGTATCGAAACGCCCGACGACTCGACGCTGAAGAACTACCACCGGGCAACCATCCGCGAAGATCGGCAGCACGAATTCATCACGACCTGCCGCAGCCTGGGGATTCGCACGGTGGCCGGCTTCTTGATCGGGTTTCCCGACGATAACGAGGACTCGATCCTGGGCGTAATGAACTACGCCCAGACGGTCAATCCCACGTTCGCCAACTTCAACGTGGTCACACCCTACCCGGGCACCCAGTTCTTCGAGGAGATTCACGATCGGATCGCCGACTTCGACTTCAGCCACTATACGGTCTACACGCCCGTGCTGAAGTATCGGCATCTTACGATCGAGCGGGTTCGCGAGCTTCACGCGAAGTGTTTCAATCGGTTCTATTTCCGTTGGGACTATCTCCGCGAGAATGCTCATCTGATTTGGCCCGTCTTGCGACGCCTGGGAGTGGGCGCCGGTCGCCGATCGCAAGCTGCCGCCGAGCCGGGTCACGAGGGCGTCCCGAAGCCGCTGAGCGGGACTGAAGCGTTGAAGAAACGCGGGTTGCGCCACGACGGCCCCCATCATCGCAGCGGCACGCCGGATCCGACCGGCGATCGACGGCCCGCCGAGTAGCTGGGTGCCGAGTAGCTGGGCGTTGCCAATTCGCAACATGTTTCGTTGTGGAAACATCCTCTGTAACGATTCTTCCGGCAAGACCTCCTGCGCCGATTCTTGCTCTGCAAATTTGCCCAAGTCGAATCTCTGTACTAGACTTGCGTTGGTGGGCCAGACCGTTCGGCCGATGTTGTGAAACCTTGCCGACACAAGGTGCTCACCGCTGGCCGGACGACCTGCCGACGGACTCGGCTCGATAAGAGCCCCCTTGAGGATCGACAAGGCCGTTCGGCCGCAGGCTAATCGCCGCACAACAACTTTGACGAGGAATCGTGTCTACGGAATCTTCAGAACAAATCGTGCCTTGGGATTCGGTGCGCGGCGCCTTGGAGGAAATCCGCGCCTGCCACGGCGAATTCGATCACTTCTTCGCCGAGATCTTCCAGCAGCTTGACTCCTGGTCGAACGAGCTCGGGCAGCGCGTGGGCCAATGGCAGTCGCAACGCCAGCAAGAGGAAAACGAGTTGACGCAACAGGCTCAGCGGCTCCAACAGTCCCGAGACGAGCTGACCACTCAGCAGGAACGCTTCGATCGGACGTTCCAGGAAAGCCGGGAACAGGCCGCTTCCGAGGAAGCCGTTTCCACGGGAGCCATCGACGAGCAACTGCGAGGCCTTCTCGAAGAGGCCGGCCGACAGCAGTCCGACATCCACCAGACTCAAGAGTCCGTTCGCGAGCAACTTGCCCAGTTGTCCGCGTTGGCCTCGACGTTGACCGAGACCGCGCAGGGAACCAACGC
>CAYYOX010000974.1:1826-2156 GCA_964473065.1 uncultured Planctomycetaceae bacterium
TACCGCCGCAGAAGACGTCGGCAGCCGACAGTGGGGACAACTGCTCCAAGAGTTCCAACAACAGAAGGCCCAACTCCGCGGCGTACAAGAGGCGGCCGAAGCGCAGACCGCGAAGCTCGACGTCGCGGTCGCCGAGCTAAGCGAGGCTCGCGCCTTGCTGGCCCAAGGCGGCGCCGGTACGGTCGACGACGGGCAGACCCGAGAGCTGTTCGGCGAATTCCAACAGCACAAAGACCAATTCCAGTCGATTCAAGAGGCCGCGGGAACCCAAATCGAAACCTTGGCCGCCACGGTGGCCGAGTTGGGTGCCTTACAAGGTGCGTTGGCCGA
>CAYYOX010000975.1:0-2151 GCA_964473065.1 uncultured Planctomycetaceae bacterium
GTCAGCCGGGTGTCTTCACGGCTGCGGTGGTTGTGCCCGAGCCGGGAACCCTGCTGTTGTTGATCAGCGGCCTAGTCGGTCTGCTGCTCTGGCGACGTCGCCGGGCCGCGTAACCACAAAGTGCAAAACCGACCCCAAGCCCACGGGTTGCAACCCGTGGGCTTTTATTGCGATTCGCGCAAAGTTCCAGCCGGTGGTCGTTGCGGACGGGTCGCACAAAACAGTTGCGCAACAAGGCGTCATATGCTAAAATGGATGCTGAGTGTTTGTGTCGTTTGAGATGCCCCGAACTTTTTCCATTGAAGGATTCAACGCACGATGGCGCTTCGAAGATCTTTTTGCAGCCGATTTCTCCTGGCATCGACTATCTTGGTATTCTGGCTGCCGGCAAGTGCCTGTCTGGGCGCGATTTTCCAAGACCGCACTGCGCAGTATTTCCCCACGGTCGTCTTGGGAGGCGACAGCAAATTCGCTTGGGGAGACTACAACAACGACGGTTGGGTCGATATCTTCGCCAACTCAGTTTCGCGCGGCGGCACGGTCTTTCGTAACAACGGCGGCTCTTCCTTCACGGACACCGGGTTCTCGAACACCGACAACTCCATCTGGGGTGACTACAATAACGACGGGCACCTTGACCTGTTCGGCCACAGATACAAGACGCTGTTGCAGAACAACGGCGACGGCTCGTTTGTCAGCGCCACGAGCAAGCTTCCCGCATCTTTTCCGATGGCCGAAACGCGCGGTGCGGTCTGGGCCGACTTCGATAACGACGCCTACCTCGATCTCTATGTCGGTGGGTACAATGGTTCCGGGTACGAGCCGGACGTGATCCTTCGCAACGAGGCCGGATCGCAATTCACGACGGCTTGGACGCAGTCCGGCGGTCTCCATCCGGCCCGCGGCATTACGGCCGCCGACTTCGACCGTGACGGCGATCAGGACGTTTATGTATCGAACTACGGGCAGGAAGCGAACTTGCTGTGGCGGAACGACAACTCATCCTTTTCGTTCACCAACGTTTCCCACACCCTCGGCGTGGCCGGCGACAACCCTCCCGTTGCCCCGTCTCTAAATCCGTATGGTCACACGATCGGCTCAGCCTGGGGTGACTTCGACAACGACGGCTTCCTGGATCTGTTCGTAGGCAACTTCAATCACCACGATGGTCGATGGTCGGACGAAGCGAAGTTCTTGCGCAATCCTGGCGGCCTCGGCGCCTTCCAGCTCATGGCTGAACTCGGCGGCGCCGATTGGCAAGAATCCTACGCGTCGCCCACGTTGGGCGATTACGACAACGATGGGGACCTGGATCTGTATTTCACGACCGTATACGAGGGTGACAACGCCAGGCTTTATCGCAACGACGGCAATTGGAATTTCACGGACGTGACCGGCATCGCGGGGCTGGGTGGCATGGGGCCGAGCTATGGGGGCGCTTGGGCCGATGTGGATAACGACGGCGACCTTGACCTGGCCACCGCCAGCAGGCTCTTCATCAACGATTCGCAATCCAACGGCAATCATTGGCTCAAAATTCATCTCGAAGGTGACGGTACGACGGTCAACCGCAGCGCTATCGGCGCGCAGGTCCGCGTCTATTCCGGTGGCCAAATCATGACCCGCCAAGTGGAAGGTGGAACCGGCGAGGGAAACCAGAATGATCTGACGTTGCACTTCGGCTTGGGTAGCCATAGCGGGCCGGTTGACGTCGAAATCTTTTGGCCCGAGGGAACCATCGAAACGATCAGCGATGTGCAAACCGACCAGCTCTTCGAGTGGGCTCTGGCCACTAATACATTCACTTGGGACGGCCAGGGTGACGGCAACTGGGCCACGGCCGCCCGGTGGCTCGTCGACGGGTCCGCCAGCGCCGACAAGCCCGGCACGCTAGACAACATAGTCGTGCAGAATCTGCTCGGGTCCCCCGGCACCACTGTCGTGACCGTCGACAGCGCCGAGGTGGCCAGGGCCCTGACCATCAATAGCGGCCGGGTCTCGGTGCATACGGGCGGCTCGCTGGCGGTTGGATTCGACGTGACCGTCGGCGGCGGAACGTTGGCCGTCGACGGCGCTATGTCGGTCGGCCGAAGGGCTGAGGTTCAGGCGGGCGGGGCGTTGGATTTGGCCGGCAGCCTCTCGGCCGAATTG
>CAYYOX010000976.1:0-2147 GCA_964473065.1 uncultured Planctomycetaceae bacterium
GGCCCAACTGATGCTGGCCCGTTACGGCGACGAATTCCTCGATTCTCAGTTCGCCGACGGCGGCGACGGCACGGTCTTCAAGCTCGATATTCTGTATGTTCCCACCACCACGGTCGACGGCAACCCGGAAAGCCTCAAGAAGCCGGCGCCCGCCACCCATCCGGCGCCGAAAGATCTGACCAACTACGGCACGGATAACGAAGCCTACCGCAACCACTTGCTGATTCGCAATAACCGCATGGAGGACGATTACTCGAAGATCATCGCGCTCTCGCAAGCGATGAGCCTTAGCGGTACGGCGCTGGCCGAGGCGATCGAGCCCTTGATGGACTACGACGAGTGGGCTCGGCTGCTGGCCATGCAGTCGCTGGTCGATTGCCTGGATACGTATTACCGAAGCGGCTACCACCACAACATCTCCTTCTATGCTCCGCCCGACGACGGCAAGGTGGAAGCCCTGTTCTGGGATTGGGACCTGGGGATCTTCGGCAATGCCGCCGCGCCGCTGACCGGCTCGTATTCTACTTTCGCCAAGGTCGTCAATCTGCCGGGCAACCGTCGCGTGTTCCACGGCCACCTGTTGGATCTGATCAATACCACGTTCAAGACCAGCTACATGGACCGCTGGATCGATCATTATGGCGACGTGGTAGGGCAGAACTTCTCGCCCGTGTCGAGTTTCATCACGGCCAGAAGAAACTACGTGTTGGCCAATCTCCCGGCCTCGATTCCCTTCGCGATCACCACCAACGGCGGCGCCAACTTTACTTCCGACGAAGCCACGGCCACGCTGGAGGGCAACGGCTGGATCAACGTGCGAGAAATCCGCCTCCAAGGGGAACTCGAGCCGCTAGAGGTCGTTTGGACCGACAACCAAACGTGGGAAGTGACGCTGCAACTCGACTCCGGTCCGAAATCGTTCGTGCTCGAAGCGGTCGATTTCCAGGGCAACGTGGTGGGAACCGACACGATCACGATCACGGGCCCCGTCGACCCGTTGAAGGAGTCCCTGCGAATTACCGAGCTGAACTACAATCCCCACGGACTGACGCAAGCAGAGATCGACGCCGGATTGCTCGACAACGATGAATTCGAATTCGTCGAACTGAAGAACGTCGGCCCGCAGACGATCGATCTGGCCGGCGTGCAGTTTGCCGACGGCATCTACTACACGTTTCCCGCAACCGGCGGCGGTGGCGGAGATCCGTTGGTCGTGATCACCGAAGCCGGGGTCGGAACGCCCGATGCGCTCGAGCTGCAGAACGTCTCCGACGTGTCGGTCGACACGTCCGGTTGGACCGTGGTGTCGAACAATGGCCGATTCAATGTGATCGATTCGGTGCACACGCCGCTCTGGTCGATGCCCGATCTGGTCGAGCCGGGCGACGTCGTTTATCGCCCCGACACGTCCGGGGACAACATCTTCTGGTATGCCAACCAGAACGGCTGGATCATGCTCCTGGACGCCGCTGACCAGATCGTCGACTTCGTCATCTGGGGTTATAGTGACGCGGAGATCGCCACCATGGATATCACGGCCAACGGGTTCTCGGGCAACCCGGCCGCGATCGCCTGGACCGGACCATCGGCTGCCGTTCCCAACGCGACCTTCAATGCCCTCTCACGCCAAGGCAACTCCGACCACAACGATGCTTCGGACTGGACGCCCGACGCGGCAGGCACGCTCGACGAGCCGAACGCCGGACCGATCGTCCCCTTCGAGGCCGGGCCGGGCAGCGGATTTGCCCTGGCGCCGGACCAGTTTGTCGTCTTGGGAAACAATGCCGCGGCACTCGAGCAACGCTATGGCAGCGGGCTCGACGTGACCGGCGAGTATACGGGCCGACTCGACAACGGCGGCGAACGAATCCTGCTGCTCGGACCGCAGGGCCAGGCCATCCAGGACTTCGTCTACGAGGACTCCAACGTCAGCGGTTGGCCGGATCGGGCCGACGGCAACGGCGCCTCGCTGGAATTGATCGAACCGACGGACGTCCCGCAAGACAACACGCAACGAACCGTCTACCTGGAAGACGGCGACCATTGGCGCTCCAGCAGCGAATACCTGGGCACGCCCGGCAGCCAAGGCAATGGCCCCTATCAGGGAGTGGTCGTCAACGAGGTGCTCACGAACACACCTAATCTCC
>CAYYOX010000977.1:0-2143 GCA_964473065.1 uncultured Planctomycetaceae bacterium
CCCAGCGCGTGGTCCGCGAGCGGCGGTACCCTCGCGCGGGCGGTGGTGACGGCGGCGACCTGGCCCGCCGCATCGTGGGGGGTGAGCGTGACATTGGCCAAGGGGTCGGTGACCTGCGTCTGGCGGTTGCGAACGTCGTAAGGGGAGGCGGTGGCATTTCCGCGCGGATCGGTGACGGATATCAGGTTGCCGCGGTCGTTGTAGGCAAGGTTGGTAATCGGACGTTGAAGCGAAGCTGCCCCGTCCGGATCGGGCAGCGTCTGCTGGATCTTGCGGCCGAGGTTGTCGTACTGATACTCGGTCGTATAGGTCGTGTTGGTGAAATTCAGACTGCCGATGCCGATCGGCCCGGCAACCTTCATCAGGTTGCCGATCGCGTCGTACTGATACCCGGTAAGCAGGGGATTCAGCGGTCCAGCGGCTCCATCAGGATCGGGTGTGGCCTGTTCGATCATGCGATCCAACTCGTCGTACTCGTACCGGACGGTGTGAGCGGAATCCTCCGGCCCGCTGCCGCGGGCGTCAGTCACCCACTCGAGATTGCCGTTCGCGTCATAGCCGAAGTGGGTTGTAGGCTGGCTGCTTTGGCCGTCCGGGGCGGGTAGGATCTCCTCGATCTTGCGATTCAGCGTGTCGTAGACGTACTCGACCGTGTTACTCAACGGGTCAGTCACGAACCTGAGGTTGCCGAAGGCGTCGTAGATGTAGGTGGTGATGGGTGGTCCCCCATCGTTCGGATCGGTCAAGTCCGGATCGGGCAGGGTCTCCTGGATCTTGCGGCCTAGTATGTCGTACTTGTATTCGGTCGTGTTGCTCAGCGCGTCGGTCGAGCGCACCACGCGCCCGCCGCCGTCGTAAGCGACCCGCAGCAGGTTGCCGTCCGGCAAGACGGTCGCGATCAATCGCCCGCGCGAGTCATAACGGTACTGCGTCGTACGGCCCAATTCGTCCGTCGTGGCCACGAGGTTCCCGGCCGTGTCGTACGAGTTGGTTCGATACGTCCCGTCCGCGTGGGTCGTCCTCAGCAGCCGGCCCATGTTGTCGTACACACTGCGCGACGTCCGCAGGTCGGCAGCCACCGTCGTGTCGGTCACCGTGGTCAGGTTGCCAAGCAAGTCATAATCGAACTGCAAGGTCGGAGGCAACAAGCCCGAGCCGTCGACATCGGGGTCCGGCAGCGTCTCGGTCATGCGACGGCCGAGTAGGTCGTAGGTGTAGGTGGTCGTATGCAGAGCATCTTGTGCCGCGGTCCCCAAGGCATCGGTAACATACTGCAGATTCCCTCGGTCGTCATAGTGGAACCATTCGGTCGACCAAGCGTCCTGATAGTCCGCTCGGAACTCCCGCTTTTCGAGTTGGCCGGCAGCGTTGTAGCTGTAGGTCGTCTTGAAATCGTCCGGCTCACCCGTTGTCAGATATCCCTTCGGCGTAGTAATGGAATACGGCAGCCCGCGATTGATCCCCGACGCGGGTGCCTGATCCGGATAGGTGTAGCTGGTTGCGTAGCCCAGCGCATCTCTGATCTCTTTCAGGTCGTTACTATGCGCACCCTCGTTGGAGCCGTAGTACACGTATCGAAGAGACTGAATGGCATCGTCGGCAACGTCGTATACCTTCACGTTGCTGAAGCTGCTTTCGGGTTGTCCGTTATCGTTCTGGATAAAGGTGATCCAATCAACGGCAACAGAACTTCCAGAAGGGTCGTTGTAGTACAAGTATCGGCCAACTGGAATTACGTAGTGCGCGACATCAGGCGCCTCGGAAGCGTATGTTCTGAAGTGTTGAACGGCGCCCATGATCCCCCCGTTACCGTAGAGCTGGTATGTGCTCCAGGCCGGAAGTTGGTTGTTGATCTTGTCGGCATCGGTTGTAAAGCCGATGGCATGTTGCAAACCCTGTACGCTACTCTCAAAGTCGAACTCCAGGACCGTATTCTTTGTGATATAATAAGAGTAGGCAATCGCCTTCGAAGCCTTCCCTGTCAGGTGCAGAGTTGTTCCGCCATCTTCGAAAGAAAAGTTGTTGCTTCCGTCAAGGCCCAGGTAGGAGTCCATGGTGTAGGCATCGAGGTCGATAGGTTGGACACTGTCACTATCACGGACACCGACGCTTATCACGTCATGCACATCGTGGACTTTACCCA
>CAYYOX010000978.1:0-2140 GCA_964473065.1 uncultured Planctomycetaceae bacterium
TGGACGGATTCCCGATCATGGCCCGAGGAGTGGCTGGAGCCGATTGACGAAGAGACTCCGGACCGGCCAATTGAGCCCGATCTCACCGGTTGACCAATTGGCCCGTTAACGACAATCGTGGCGTGGTACACGGTACGATCAGTCGGCGTCCTCTCGGAAATACATGCGCTTGCGATTGGTGCGGTCGAGCTTGAAGGAACTCACGCACCGTTTCGGTTCCTGCTCATACTTCGTTCGTTCGTCCTCGGTGAAGTAGTAGATTCCCTCCGAATCCTCGTTGTCCCCGTCTTTGAAAGTAATCTCGGCCGTTGGGCGCCAATCGTCACTCACGCAACTGTAGAACTGCTCCTTGCCGAGGTCACAGAAGAACGCCAGATCGCCGGGCACCGTCCGCGGCACGGGGCCCGAATCGTCGCCGCTAAAAAACGGCGTGAGAATGTCGTCCTGCAGGGCCGTGACCAGTTCCATGCGAAACTCCTTCATCTCCTCACCGAACTCAGAGACGATCGCCAACTTCGGCCGACAGGTGGCGATCACCCGGGCCGTTCCGATCAATCCCAGGTGGTTCGCGTAACATGCCTTGGCCGGGTCCCGGGCGGTTCTTGAATCGAGTTCCTGCCGCTTGACGGCGCCGATATGCACGACCATAAGGTCCGGCCGTTCTCCGCCCGCATCGAGGTAGCGGCGCCAAATCTCGGCCGTCTTGTCCGACGCATCGGCCACCGGCTTTCTCTCGTCTCGTTTCAACGGAAAGAGACCCGTATCGCTGGTCAACAGGACTTTCCGTTGGCCCTCGTCCGTCGTCAGATTCAGCAGCAGGCCGACGGCCTGATCGCGGGCCAATACCTCGTCGTGATAGGCGGGCAGCACCCGCAACTCGCCACCGCCGAGCAGTTCGAACTGGCTGCCCGGGTTCATCGTCAGCACGCGCTCGGTGAAGTCGGCGTCCTTCAGATCGAGCATACCGGAGAATTTCTTGAAGGCCCCGTTGTTCAGGAAGAAGCGGACCTGTTTGCCCTCGCGTTCCTCATCGCTTGCTTTGTCGTTGAACTCGTGCAACAGGGTCCGCAGGCTCTCGAACTCGATCGTGTGGTCGTTGTGTGCGTGGGTAAGAATCACATTGTCTACGTCGCACAGCCGGCATCCGGCCTTGTAGAAGTTGTCGAGGAAGTCGTAGCCCGGGTCGATCACTGTGCCGTGCCCGTTGTGCCACAGAAAGTATCCGCCACCCAGGCTCCGTTCCTCGTTGTCGGCGGGCAGTGCGGGAGTATACGAGTTCCACCTGCGCAAGACCATCAGCAGCGAGCGGCCCGGATCGAGGTACGACTTCGGCTCGAGAAACGTCTGCCGCTCCGCTTCCTTCTCGTCCTGACTATCCAGATACTTGTCCGCCCGGTCACGAAAGGCGTCCTGGATAAGACCGATAAACAAGGGAAGCTCGTTCAGTGTCTCTTCCGGCTTGGGTTTGCTCTCCTTCTCGTCCGGGAACAGCTTGGCCCACTCCGCGTCGGCGTCGACACCACGCAACTTGCAGTTCACCCGAAAATCCGCCCGCCAACGCTCCGGGTCCAACTTCACCGCCTCGCGGATCCACCGCAGTGATTCTTCCGGATTGCCCCGATTCCACTCGGCAACCGCCCGCTGTCGATAGCAGACCGAATCCTTCGGATTCTCTGCCAACGCCTTTTCGTAGCACGCGATCGCTGCGTCCACGTCACCCTTTTTCGATAACGCTGCACCCATGTTGTGCAAGGCGTTCCAGTCCTTGGGATTCTCCGCCAACGCCTTCTCGTACCACGCGATGGCCGCGTCTGGGTCGTCGTTGAAGCTGTGGTATACGCCCAAAATCTGCAAGAGAAACGAGTCGCCGGGCAAGTCCTGTTGCTGTACCCAGCGGAGGCCTTCGGTTAGCCGGTCGATTTGTTTAGGGTAATCGGGCCCCGAATAGTATAGAATCTCGGCGTCGAACAGCGCCCGGTAATCTTCGTCCCTGTGTTGGACCGTCTCGGCAAGGCAAGCCTCGAGAATGGTCAACGCCTCGTCCTTACGGCCGCTGTCGGCCAACTTGTCTGCTCGGCGGTTTTCTGCCCGGTAATGCTCGATGCGGGCCTCTCGGTTCGACTGGTTCACGAATGGCTCT
>CAYYOX010000979.1:0-2133 GCA_964473065.1 uncultured Planctomycetaceae bacterium
CCCCAACTCGTCGCGCAACGGGCCAAGGTGCTCTTCGATCAATGCCCCGTCGAACCGGTCGTGTCCGGCGGGCACGGGCGTGTGGGTGGTGAAGACCGTGTGTTGGGCCACGTCGCGCAAGGAGTCGTCGAACGACATGCCGTCATCCTGCATCCTCACGCGGATCGCTTCGAGCGTGGCGAACCCGCTGTGGCCTTCGTTCAGGTGATAGACGCTGGGCGTGATCCCCAACGCTTCCAGGGCGCGCATTCCCCCAACGCCAACGACCAGTTCCTGCCGGATTCGTGTGCGATTGTCGCCGCCGTAGAGCCGTGAGGTCAGCTCGCGATCTTCCGGGCTGTTGCCCTCGACGTCGCAGTCCAATAGGTAAAGATTCACGCGACCCACTCGCATCAGCCAGACCTTCATCAGCAGTTTGCCGGTCCGGGTTTCGACCTCGACGTTAACCGGTTTGCCGTCGGGACCCAGGGCAGACTCCATCGGAAGGTTCTCGACTTTGGTGTCGATGTATTCCTCGCCCTGATACCCTTCGAGGTCCAAGTGCTGTTTGAAGTAGCCCTGGTCGTAGAACAAGCCAATGGCCACCAACGGGACGCCCAATCCGCTGGCGCTTTTGATGTGATCTCCCGAAAGGACCCCCAGCCCGCCCGAGTAGATGGGGACCGACTCGTGAACACCGAATTCCAAGGAGAAATATGCCACAGGCCTGGCGCCGAGCACGCCGGCGTGGGTGCGTCCCCAAAGGGCCGTCTCCGACAGATACTCCTTCAACCGCCGATAAGCGTGATTGATCCGGCTATAGAGGACCAATTCGGCCGCCCGCATCTCGAGCCGTTCGGGTGTGAACTCCGAGAGCAAGGCGATCGGGTTGTGATCCAATTGGCGCCAGCGAATGGGATCCAAATCGCGGAAGAGGTTGATAACCTCCGGCTGCCAACTCCACCACAGGTTCCTGGCCAGCGCCACGCATTTCTCGTACATTGTTGTGGCCGTAAGTCCTACGGAACTAAAGGTTTGCGGCGGGTCGGATGGGACCGTCTCAATCTGACTCATGCGAACATACTCTAACAATGGGGGGTTCTAGTTTTCAATATAGGCATGGAATTATAGCGAGGGGCCAAATGTGTGACGACCCCAGTGTTTCGTTTCGTACCCTAGCGGCGTCAACAGGGCGAAAATAGGTCGGCAAAGCCGGCTTGCCACGTCCATGCTTCCCCATAAGCTGGGTAATTTCGGAAAGATAGGGCATTGAACTCTGCCGGGCCATTGCCAACCTAGCCCAGATCGAGTATTCTGGCGTTCTTGTTCATTAAGTCGACGAGCTATCACTTTGACAAACGAGACACATAGGAGTTTTCCCGCGATGGCCGAACATTCCCAGGTCGAAGTCCATTGGCACGAACATGCCGTAACCCGCCAAGAACGAGAACAACTCAACGGAAACCGTGGCTGTGTGGTGTGGTTTACCGGGCTGAGCGCCTGCGGCAAGAGTACCGTGGCCAACTTGGTCGACCACAAATTGCACTCGGCCGGAATACATACCGTGGTGCTCGACGGGGATAATGTTCGACACGGCCTGAATGCCGCCCCCGGGATGCTCAAAGAGCGGCACGGCGACGAATTCGCCGCCCGATTCGGCCTGGGGTTCTCGGCCCAGGACCGCGAGGAAAACATCCGCCGGATCGGCTCGGTGGCCAAGCTGTTCAGCGAAGCCGGAATCGTCACCCTGACGGCTTTCATCAGTCCTTACCGGGTCGATCGCGATCGGGTCCGTGCGACGCTCGAAGAGGGCGAATTCTTGGAGATTCTGGTCGATGCACCGTTGGAGGTATGCGAGGCTCGCGACCCGAAGGGCTTGTACAAGAAGGCCCGCAGCGGGGAAATCAAGGGTTTCACCGGCATCGACGACCCGTACGAGGCCCCCGAAAAGCCCGAGCTAGTGCTCGACGCCGGGACCAAGACGGCCGAAGAGTTGGCCGACGAGGTGATTGCCCACCTGAAAAAGGCCGGAAAGCTCGGCTAAACGGGATGCTTCCCGTATTCGATTCATAGCACGGTCAGGCCAGAGGTTTTTGTAGGAGGCGACGCCCGTCGCCGATTTTGCCAAAAGGGTTGATTTGACCGGATTCGGGG
>CAYYOX010000980.1:0-2130 GCA_964473065.1 uncultured Planctomycetaceae bacterium
CTATTTGGCAAGATAGGCAAGAGGCTATTGACGAATCGAGTGAAATCGACTAGAACCTGGATATGCCACGGCCAATCAGAGTTTCGCCCGGCGGGATGGTCTTCCACGTTTTGAACCGTGGCGTGGGACGAATGCGTGTTTTCTATGACGATGGCGATTACCTTGCCTTCGAGCGGATCATGGAGGAAACGCTGGAAACTCGGCCGATGCGGATTTGTGCCTATTGCCTGATGCCGAATCATTGGCACATGGTGCTCTGGCCGGAACACGACGGAGACCTAGCGGCGTTCATGCAGCGTCTGACCGTCACGCATGCCGCCCGATGGCAGCGAAACAAACATCGCGTCGGAGAGGGGCACGTTTATCAAGGTCGTTTCAAGTCGTTCCCGGTCGAGACTGACGATCATTTCTACCAACTCGTTCGCTACGTCGAACGCAATCCGCTTCAGGCCAATCTGGTCGATGATTTGGACCGCTGGCGTTGGTCGAGTTTCTGGCGATATCGCCGCGGCACGGCCTCTCAGAAAAGACTCCTCTCGCCCTGGCCGCTCGATCGTCCACGGAAATGGAAGTCGCACGTCGAGCATCCGCAAACGGAGGCCGAGCAGGCGGCCGTGCAACGCAGCATCGACCGAGGCGCTCCGCTGGGCCAAACGGCCTGGGTCCGCCAGATCGCGGAGCAACTGCACCTAACTTCCACCCTTGCCGGGCGAGGGCGTCCGCGTAAGTTACAATCCAAGAGCAAGGCCGAATAATAGCCGCTTGCCTATCTTGCCAAATAGGGTCCTGACCCCTTTATTCTTTCGTTTTGTGGGCTAGACTTGGGTTGATACTCGCCGCGTCACTTTGAAGCGGTTCTTGCCCCCGAACGAGAAAAAGCTCATGAACATCGCCTTACGAACCTTGATCTTTTCACTCTGCCTGGTCACCTCGCTTTCGGCCGCCGTTGTCGGAAGGACACTGCCGGAGAAACGGTTTCCGCTCTCGTTGATGGTGGAACTGAACCTCGGCGGTCAACGGATCGAAGGGATGCCGCTGGTATGGGATCGCTGGACGGTCTGCCTGCTGGGTCGCGACGGAAGGCTCTGGCAGTCCAATCCCGCCGAAGCGGCCGACTATCGCAAAACGTCCGATCGGTTCGAAGGCTATTCGGCCGTCGAGATGCGCGTGCAACTGCAACGCGAGTTCGATTCGCAGTTCGAGATCACTGCCACGCGACACTTCCTAATCGCCCACCCGCGCGGGCAACGCGATAAATGGCCCCCGCGGTTCGAGGAACTCTATCGCTCGTTCAGCCACTACTTCTCGGTTCGCGGGTTTCAATTGCAAGAGCCGGGCTTTCCGCTGATCGGCATCGTCCTTGGCAATGAGGAAGCGTTTCGCCGCTACGTGCAGGAACAAGACATTACCATCCCGTCCGATGCCGTGGGCGTTTACCATAACAAGTCGAACCGCATTGCCTTGTACGACTCGACCGCCGGTGAAGACTCGACCGACTGGCAACAAAACGCGGCCGTGATTATCCACGAAGCCACGCATCAAGCGGCCTTCAACACGGGTATCCACAGCCGCTACAGCGTGCCGCCGCTTTGGGTGATCGAAGGATTGGCCACGATGTTCGAAGCGCCGGGCGTGCATCAGTCGCGGACGCATCGACAACTCGACAATCGAATCAACCAAGGCCGGTTGCGGGAATTTCGGCAACACGCCGAGCCAAAGCACGAGCCCGAATTGCTGGTAGCGTTGATCTCCTCGGACAAAATGTTTAAGACCGACACGATTGCCGCCTATGCCGAGGCCTGGGCCCTGACGTTTTTCCTCATGGAAACCCGACCGCGACAATATGCCGAGTACTTGAAACAGACCATCGGTCGCAAGCCGTTCACCGAGTACACAGCGGCCGAGCGAATGTCCGACTTCACGGAAATTTTCGGCGACAACTGGCCCATGTTCGAAGCCCGATTTTCGCGGTTTGTGGCCCAGTTGAAGTAGGGTCCCAGTTGCCGGGAGTTCGGCCCGCAAAACGGCCGCGTGTTCCGAAAGGCTTCGACGATGGTCACCGTAGCCGTCTAGAGCGTCTCGCGGCGTTCCACTTCCAAGACCGCCAGCAGCAGAGTCGAGGCCCGAGCG
>CAYYOX010000981.1:0-2121 GCA_964473065.1 uncultured Planctomycetaceae bacterium
CGGGATCAAATCAGTTGGCATTGACATCGACAAAGTGAACACCCCAAGCCTGACCTCTTTTATTTTGCCCCGGTGCCAGTCCCCTTTTTCCACTCCACAAGACCGACTTTGCGGTTCTCCTGCACCGCACATCCAATCGCTTGACAAGGGCCGTTCGACTAGTCACACTTAGGGTTCCAGGTCTTCGCAAGAAACGGTCTTCGCAAAAAAACTCCGCCGGAACGGTCCCGGCAGCTCGAAAACGCCTGGACACCTACCCATAGGAAACAGCACCATGATCAGACTGTTGCTTTTCACCGCGATGCTGGCGTCAATCTTTTTGTGTGCCGATGTGGCCTTGGCAGAAACGGGCGCTACGATCCCGTTCGAGGCGGCGCTTACGGATGCCGATGTCTCGCTTTCCTCAATGGCCGACGGGCAGACCGAAAGCCTGATCCTCGGCAATGGGGATCTTTACGGCATCGTCTGGGAAAAAGACGGCGGGCTCTACATGCGGGTCACCAAGAACGACATCTGGGACGCCCGGGTCGATACCTCGGGTGATCCGCCGATGCCGAAGGTGGACATTCCCAGCAACACGGTCTCGGGTGCGTCGAGTGCGCCACCGAGCTATAGCCATCTCTATCCGCAACCCCGTTGTGCGGCCGCGATTCGGCTTGGCTCGATGGGGCCCAGCAGCGGTGTGAGATGGACCTGCATCCGCGGCGCCGCTGAGCATCAGTTCAAGTCGGCAGACGACCGGGCCAGCGCCACGATGCAGGTTGCCGGGGCCGCAGGGACTTCGACCGGCTATCGGGCTACGCTGGCCAAGGCGGTCGAGGCGTCGGCATTGCACCTGAAGCTCACCGGCTCGGCCAATGCCTTGTATTATGTCAACATCTACGACAAGGCCGGCCAAAACATCCTGGCCATCGGATGGAATCAGTCGGCGACCACCGCGAAGGAAATTGAATTGTCGTTCGCCTCGCAAGCTATCGCCCAGGTGGAAGTGTATACTCAGACCGTCGACGGGGAAACGGCCGAGAACCGGCTCGATGCGATCTGGATTGCCGGCGATGAGAGCAAGGCGGAGATCCAATTCCCGACCGACGCGTCGGTGCAGGCTGTGCTCGACTTGCGACGCGCGGTGGCCACCGTCAACCAATCCGAAACCTCGGTGACGAAGATTCGCGTGCTGGCAGACCACAATGTGATTCTGATCGACTCGCCCGAGCCGGTCGTCCTGGAACCGATCTCCGCAGAGACGCTCCCCGATGCAGAAGTTGGCGAGACCGACGGCGTTGCCTGGCTGCACATGAAGATGCCGGGCGACTTGGATTATAAGGGGATGGAGTACGCCCTGGCCGTTGCCAGCCGGGGGAATCTCAAGGCGGTTTCCGTGGTTACGTCGTTTGATATCCAGTCCGGCGACGTTCTTCAAACAGCCATTACTCTGGCCAGGAAGACTCTCGCGGAAAAAGAGGCCGATCTGATCGCCGAGCACGAGCAGTCGTGGCACGAGTTCTGGTCGCGCAGCGGGATCGAGTTGGCGGATCGGGATATGCAACGTTGGTGGTATCGCATCCTTTACTTCGCACGTACCATCTCGCGCCCCGGTGCGGCGCCGCCGGGTCTGATGCCGCCGTTGGCTACCGATGCTACGCCTTGGCACTGCGACTACCATTTCAACTACAACGCCTGGCAGCCGTTCTACTCTGTTGTCTCGGCCAATCATCCCGAGCTGGCCGATTCCTGGATCTCCTACGTACACGACATCATGCCGCGGGCGAAGTGGCTGGCCAAGGAGGGTTTTGGTTGCGAGGGCGTCTTCTATTCGATCAGCCAGTTCCTGCACGAGCCGGACCCGGCCGTCTGCAAGAGCAAGAACAAACGACAAGTCCACATGAATCCCTGGGGCCTGACCATCGGCATGGTGGGCATGACCGCACAGAGCCTGTGGCACAAACACCTCTGCGAGCCGGATCGCGACTACCTCGAAGCCAAGATCTATCCCACGCTCCGCGAAGCGGCCCGGTTCTATGTCTCGTTCATGGAGCAATGCCACAAGGACGATAACGGGAAAGTGCTGCTTGGCCCGTCCTATAGCCCCGAGCACGGCCCGTTCGGGATCGCCAATTGTCC
>CAYYOX010000982.1:0-2113 GCA_964473065.1 uncultured Planctomycetaceae bacterium
TAGTATGACAGCGCCACATTAGCTCAAGACCTGCATGTCCGATCGCCGATAACGGCATACAAGACATGGAGGTCTACGATGACGACTGATGAAATCAGGGCGTTGGAGCCCAGTGCGCGGCGTCGGCTGGAGCAATTTCGTGATTGCTTCAAGAAGACGCCGGTGTTTGACTATTTGGTGTCTTATTCGTTGGGACTGATGGCGGCACTGGAGCGGAAAAGCATCGAGCCGATTGCCTTGTGGATCGGTTCGGCCGTACGAACGCTTCAGTTGTTTCTGTCGCAGTTCGTATGGGACCACGAGCGAATCGAATCGCGGCTGCGGCGAACGATCGTGGACGAATACGGCAGCGACAATGCGATCGGCGTGATCGACGCTTCGGCTCATGCCAAGCAGGGCAAGAAAACGCCGGGCGTCCAACGACAATGGTGCGGGGAGTCGGGTAAGATCGACAATTGCGTGGTGGGCCAACACTTGATCTACACGAACAACGACCCGAAAAACCCGTTCAGCGCGTGCGTCGCTTCGGACCTCTATCTGCCGGAAAGCTGGATCGACGACCCGGACCGGCGAGACGAAGCCCATATTCCCGAGGACGCCCTGTTTCGCAAAAAATGGGAAATTGCCGCGGATCAGGTCGAAGCGTGTGCGGCCGACGGCGTGCGTTTTGCCTGGATTACCTGCGATGAAGAATACACCTCGGTCCCCGAGTTCATCTACCGCATGGATCGCGCTGGGCAAAGAGTGATCGGCGAGGTTCGCTCGAATTTCCGTTGCTGGACGAAACGCCCCGCCTGTCGATCTTTCCAAGGGCCGCATGCCTCGAAACAGGTAGACAATATCTGCCGCTTCAGTCCGGTGTTTCGGCAGCAATCGTGGCAGCGAGTCCATATCAAGGACACCACGCGTGGCGGCTGCGTGTGGAAAGTCAAGACGGCACGGGTCCATTTGGTCGCTAAGGACGACCAAGGCCAATCGTGTCCGACCGATCGGCAGTATTGGCTGATCGTGGCGAAAAATCCCGAGACAGACGAGATCAAATACTTCATCTGCAACGCATCGGAAAACACGCCCATTGAGGAATTGCTGCGGATTGCCTTCGGGCGATGGCATGTGGAAAAATGGTTCGAGCGAGCCAAGCAACAATGCGGCTTCGGGGCGTTCGAAGTGCGGACTTATCAGAGCCTCATACGTCATTGGCTTTGTTCGCGGATCGGCATGTACATTCTGGCCGCCGAAACCACACAGCTTCGGGAAAAAAAATCCAGAGATCACCTTCGAGCAAGTTGCCCGAGCGCTTGGCCACGTCTTGCAGCGGTCGCTTGAAAGCGATCCCGTTTTTGTGCAACTACTGGCAACCATCAATCAATACCACCAACATCGAAATCGGATATCCTACGAAAGCCGACGCCGCCGGGCAAAACTCCAGTCAGAACTTGTCGGAAATACCTAGCGCTGTCATATTAGTACCCGGTGCGAGCAGGTCTGACGGTCGATGCGGCCGATTGGCCTTACAGCAGTGCCAAGTCGCACTTGTCGGGCCGCGATGATCGATTGGTCCGAGTCGCTCCGATGCTGGCGATGGTTCCCGACTGGCGTGGGCTACTCGACAGTGCGAGCCCGGAAGAAGAGTTGCGGGCGCTACGAGAGCACGGCCGCACCGGTCATCCGCTTGGAAGCACTTCGTTTGTAGATCGTCTGGAACAAGCCATCGGTCGTGTCCTGCGTCCCAAGAAAGCAGGCCGCCCGCCTAAACTGCTTAAACACCCATAATCGGTTCGTGTCCCCGGAATTCCTCGTTCCAACTGGCTGAGGTGGCTGTGACGCGAAACTTGTTTGCAGCGATCCTCGACCGCACCCGGCGACTCGCGCTGCCGCCACCGGTTGTCGCTGGCTATCCCGAATAAGCGGATTTATGCACCGAAAACACAGTATCCGAGGGGGAACCTATGCGCCAACGAGCTGATTGATGCAAGAAAACCTGCCCTGTACACCTCGTCGGAGGCGAATAAGCGGGCAACGGCCCAAAAACACCTAGAAAATCATAGCAAGCTTGATGCTGGGGGGGGCGCGATGTTAGAATGGGCTGTGATTCAAGCCTGGAACGGTTCCA
>CAYYOX010000983.1:0-2111 GCA_964473065.1 uncultured Planctomycetaceae bacterium
AAGTTTTATGTCCGTGAATTGGGAGGGATCGGTATTGTCAACCGTCTGGCGGTAATATGTCGTGCGGTACTTGTTGCTGGCGTCGCCGCCGTAGTCGACCACGGTATTCTCATCGCCGTCGCCGTATCCGAGTTGTGCCGGGCCGGAAGCCCAACTGTTGTCGTTGAAGCCCGAGCCCCGCCAGGCCGTGCCTTGATTGGAACCGTTGTCGAGGTAATTCCATGTGGAACCTTGTCCCACCAGCGTGACTTGGCTGCTGGTTCCGATGAACTCTTGGGCCGTGGGCGAGAGGCTGCCGTCGGAGGCCCGCGGGTCGCTGCCGTCGGTCGTGTAGTAGATCGTGCCGGTCGGGGCGGTCATGGTCACCTCGAAGCCGGGACTGATCTGCCCGCCGTGCTGATTGAAGGCCGGCGCCTCGGTGTTCGGATAAAGCCCCACGTCGCGGTACTGTTGCAGCACGATATCGCCGCGTTGGGGGAAGTAGGTGTTTTGCAGCCAATTGATCTGCGGCAGCCAATGATCATCGCGGGTGCGAGCGGGTGAGACATTGTCCATCCGGCCGTCCCCCCAGCGGGCCGATTCGCCGACGATCGCGCGGTCGATTTGCGACGCCAACTCACTGATGCGTGCGATGTTGGACTCCGACGTCAACGCGCCGTCGTTAAACATGGTCCGGTGAATGCGGTCGGCAAATTCGAACCGGAACTCGGGCGACTTGTCGCGCAGGTGCAAGTAGATTTCGCCGGGGCCCCAATCGCCGCCGTCGTTCATCTTGTTGGCCCATACATCCCACAGGGTCCCTTCGGCATCCCAACTATGGAACCGCCACCGCCCGTCGGGTCCTTGGCCGTGGGTGGCGTACCCGTTTTTCCAGGGCCAATCCCAATTGCCGCCGAACTGGTTGACGATAAGGTAATCGATGAACTGCGGGACATCGAGGAGCTGCTCGACGGCCGCATAGTCGACCGTCGGCTGGCGGATCAGGTTCAACAACTGGTCCCACGTTGCCGTGTTGCCGTCGATCAGTTTGTAGGTCACGATCGCGTCGTACTCGTCTTTGTCGCCGCCGAGATAGCTGGCCGCGAAAGAGGCATTGGGCCGTTCCACCGGGTTATAAAGTCCCCAGTAGAGCCCGTTGACGTACAGATGCACAAAGGTGCCGTGGGGCGCCAGTCCGTCCATGTCGAGTTGGGTCTCGGCGGCCCAACGGTCGCTCAGATACGTGGTGTTTGTAGGCGGCCAACTGGTTCCCCAGGAGTCGTTAAACCCGGCCCGCAGCACCAACGTATCGAACCGATCGACCGCCTCCTCGCCAAACAGCGGATAGTTCAGCTTGCTGGCCCCATATTGTCGCTTAAACAGCAGGCGGAACGAGTGCTTGCCGTTGTGCTGCGGCCGTCGACCCCAGCCGCCATGGATCCGCACGCCGGCGTTCTCTTGGAAGAGCGTTTCCCCGTCGGCCGAGATCATCTCGATCGACCCGGCGCGTTCCCAGTCAATGCCCTCGGACATCGGGTTGTCGTAAATGCCGGTCGCATCGTCCCACAAATCGTCCGGATCGAGCACCAACGACATCGTCGGTAGCGAGAGCAGATCGTCGCGGAGCGTGCCCGCGTAACGCGGGTCGTTGACGACGGCCGGGTCCATCTCGTAGCTGGCCGGCACAGGGTCTCCCTCGTAAACGCCATAAGCGGGATCATCAAAGGGGATCACACCCCAAGTGGTCGGCATTCCGGCGCCGTCCTGCTGCAGCACGTCGTCGAGAAAGATATACGTCTGCGTGTCCATGTCGGTCGGCTGGTAGCCCGGCTTGTAGGCAGCCGCCCGCAATACGGTCGTCGTTGGAATGTGAACCGGCCCGGAATAGGGGATGCCGTCGGATTCCGTCGGCGCCGTGCCGTCGGTCGTGTAGTAGATCGTTGCGTTGGGCGTGTTGGTCGTGATGGTCACATCGAACGGCGCATCGAAAAAACCGCGATCGATGTCGAATTGGGTGTCCTTGACGAAGTCCAAGAAACTCTCACCGTTGGGCCCGCCCGGCGTGGCCGTGGAAAAGTATCCCGTCCCGGCCGCAATGAGGGCCGCTTGGCGCCGGATATCGCCAGCGACAA
>CAYYOX010000984.1:0-2105 GCA_964473065.1 uncultured Planctomycetaceae bacterium
TTCGCTAATCACCCACCGCCATAAAGGCCAAAGTAAGTGCCATTGGGCTAGCGCCATTCCGCTCACAGGTAACTCTATCACATCGCCGGACTGGAAACCATTGCTCGGCCGTCGCGGACAGGAGATCTGCAAAGTCGGTTTTATGGAGTGGAAAATGGGGACTGGCTCCGAGCATGAATCGATGCTAAACCCGCCGGAAATCTCCCCGGCTCGGTGCCTGTCCCCTTTTTCCACGCGCCCCAGTGCCGCCGCCGGAACGGCCGTCGTGGAGAGACAGGCCGCAAGTGGTTTCGCTAAGCCACGCACTCTTCCTAGGTTCACTGCGGCTCGTGCTTTTCCAGAAAAATCGGGCTGGACGTTGGTGGGTATTTTTGCGACACTCCCGCCCCCAGTTTATCGGGGTGTGACGAATACTGCTTCGAGACTTGTGCGGATTCTTTTGTGTGGAGGGTTCTGGCCATGAAAATGAGAGCCTTGTTCTGGGCCGCTGTGGTTCTAGCGTGGATCGGCTGCGGCGGGATGGCGCTTGGCGAGGGTTGGTCGTGGAACCCGTTCGCCAAAGATAAGAAGGCACGGTCTGCCAGTATCCGGCCCGTCACGATCGTCGACCATGGCCCGGGCATGACCCGTCGCAAGGAGCCGTCGCCGATGAAGAAGTTCAGCGACGGCACGAAGAAAGCCTTCACCGACGCCAACAACGGCACCAAGAAGTTCTTTGGCAATGCCAAGAATATGATGACGGGCAAGAAGTCGGCGAAGAAGCGGAAGCCGAAAAAGAAGAAACCCTCGTGGTGGACTTCGTGGTTTCCGGACAGCGAGCCCCAACCGCAGCGGACCCCCGCCGATTTTCTTGCCCAGCCACGTCTCGACCTGTAGCCACCGCCCGAGGAGATACGACGCGATGCGAAACCGACGAAACCCGACGCCAATCCTTTGCCTGGGCTTTCTCTTGATCATGGGCGCCTTGTCGCTGGCGACCGGGTGCAGCGCAACTTCCCCCTCGCCGGGCAAATCCCGCTTCTTATCGGTGCCCGGTTCGCGGGTCACCGATTCGTCAGCCTTCAAACGGGACGTCGAAAACGACCCCTTCCCCACGGCCGGCTACAGCCCGGACTGACCTGTGATGCACGGTCAATCGAGCACCAGCGGCCGTTGCTTTCCTAAGCCCTCCAGCGTGATTCGGCCGTGTCCGTCTACGCTGACGATGGCGTAGGCATTATTCTGAAGCGTCGGTTTTTCCACCATCGCTCGCAGCGTGACGTAGTGAATGCCGCCGATCTTCTGATGGTCGCCGGTGTGCATGTGGCCCTGAAACACGGCCGCCACGTTGCCTGAGTTCTCCAGGATCTGTCTGACTTCCGGGGCATTCTTCACTCCGTGCGGGTCGTGCTCTTTGTCGAGGTTCTGGTGGATGAATACAAACACCTTCTTGTCGGCAGCCCGGCCGAGGTCCTCGGCGAGCCACTCTTGCTGAGGCTTGGGGATCCACGTGTCGATCCAATCGAAGTTCCCGGCCAAGTAGGGCGAACCGTCCTCTTTGAAGTTGGCGTCGAGCACCACGAAGTGATAGCCGCCACGATCGAAAGAGTAGTGGGGCTCGGCCTGATCGGACTTACATTGGGCCAGGAACTCGGCCTTGGACAGCCGGGTCACGCAATGGTTTCCCAACACGTAGTGACGATCTCCCTGGAACTCGGCATAGATCTTCTCGGCTGCGGCCAGGTATTGCAGATCGTCTTCTTTGCTCGGACCGGCGTCGACGAAATCCCCCAGCTCGATCGCCAAGGGAAGCTGTCGGCGGTTGAACGTTTCGATCGCCTGCCGTAATTTGGCCAGCGAATCGCGGTAGTGACGCGTGCCGGCCGGGCGAATGTCGGCATAGTGGACGTCGGTCACCAAGCCAAACGTGATCGGCTCCTGGTCGGTCCCGGCCGGCGAATCGCTCCCCGCAAGCCATAGGCCGACGGTGGCAATTGAGCCGGCCGATGTCCGCAGGAACCGCCGACGGTCGACGGAGCGTGATTCCGAGGGCGCGTTCATCGGGGGCAGTCTCGAATGGCACTTTTGACCGCGTTTTGCGCAGAACCTCGGTTGACGTAATGCGT
>CAYYOX010000985.1:0-2101 GCA_964473065.1 uncultured Planctomycetaceae bacterium
GCTAACCGTCACATAGACCTAACATCGAGGCAGGGTGTGGTTAGCTGAATCGCAGGGTGAGGGGAGCGCCTGCAAGTCCAGGTAGTTGTTGGGGAAGGTTGGTCCAGGGGACGCCGCGGAGGACGGGGTTGTGGGCTCGTCTCGGATAGGTAACGGTGACGGTTCCGTCACGGACTTCGACGCCGCCTTTTCCGCGGACAAAGTGCCGGTAGAGCTTGGGGGCATCACAATCCTCGAAGCCTCGGATTTTTTGAGCGAGCATGGTGTAGAGGGTGTCGGCGATCATGGTCATAGCGATGTCGAAGTGGATTTTGACCAAGATTGGCGAGGAAAGGGCGTTGAGGTGGAAGAACTTCACGGCTTCTGCGATGCCGTTTTCCACTCTCCACCGACGGGCGTAGTTTCCAACCAGCAGCTCCACCGGCGAATCGAAGTCGTTGGTGATGAGGAAAGCTGGTTTTTCGTGGCCATTGCCTCGCACGATGATCTGGCGAATCATGCCGTGGTATCCCCGAAGCGGAATGATCGACTCATGGACTTGGGGGTTGGGGAACTTCCGTTTGGCGTGGGGGATGTGAATCCGTTTCCAACCGGCCAGCCCCACGACTTGGTCGAGTTGCTTCTGGCCGCGACGGCGTAGGGTGATGAAGAGGATCCCCTGAGCGTTGAGCTTGGACAGCTTGCTGTAGGTTGTGAACTGAGAGTCAAAGACCAGTGTTGGTTTGACGCCACGCCACACCTTATTCCAAAAGGACAGGAAGCTGAGCACCTGATCATTGGCCTCGTCGCGTCGGATGTCCGAGGCGGTGAAGAGCATCAGCTTGGACTGAGCGTCCTGGGCAAACAGACATAGGGCGCCCTTCATCCTCTTGCCGCGGGCCCCGGCCCAATGCTTCTCTAGCACGGACTCGTCACCAAAGTGGGGGGCCGTGTGGAAGTCGAGGTTGACGATGCTCCCGTTGTAAAGACCGAGCCGAGAAGCCTGCTCGACAAAGGCTTGCTGAAGCCGCAGCAAGTGAATTTCGTCGAGAGAGTAGGAGTATGTGGACATTGCGGTGCACTTGGGGAGGACATTGAGTCCAGCGAACAGACCCAGCCCGGGGTCGAAGGCGTGGTCGCCGACATGCGCGTACCGCTCGTTGCCCAGCAGCTTCAAGGCCAAGAAGGAGAGCAGGTAGCTGGTGGCGGGGATGGCCGTGCTTCCAGGAAGGCCGGCGCTGCGTACGACCTGATCGATGTCGAGTTGAGCCAAGAAGGGGGCAAACAGGAAGACGCCGGCGCCAGCGCAGTCGAACCGCGCGCCGTTCAGGTCTGAGAGCTCAACGGCCCTCGAACGGTTGGGAATCTCCGCACCCTTGACGGTCAGCCCGATCTTGACGCGGGTTCGTCGAGGCAACTTTTGAAAGCCTTCCTCGGCGAGCACCCGTTCTACCGTGCTCACCGAGATCTCGACGCCGTCTTCCGAGAGCAGCTGGGCTATCTCGCCTGCTGAGAGACGATGCTCACGCCAGACGCGGATCTTCTGCCGGGTTTCAGCGTTCACACGGCGTCTATATGCCTTGCCCTCTGGCACTACCTCGGAAAGATCGATCTTGCCATGCCGGAACTGGTGTTTGAGCAGCCGCACGTACCCCGGCTTATAGCCGAAGCGGTCGGCCACGACCATGTCTGGAAGACGATCAACGAAGGAGGCTCGAAGGGCTTCGTAGCGCCGCTGCCAATCGAGCTTTGGGTGGGTGAAAAAGGTTGCATCGTTCATGGAAATGTTATACCATATGATGTTTATCATGTCAATACCGAAGTTCTTAAAACAGCATCCAGAAAAAGAATCCTGAACACAATTGAGTAAGAGCCGCTTTATTATTAACTGAAACTGCACGACTTACGTTGAGATGCTCGAATCCGATTCACTCTCACGAGTTGAGCCCCACAGATCAAGGTACAGTGCAACCAACTCGTCACCTTCATACACAATAACACCCGAAGGGAAGGACACGATGCCGACTATGCCGTATCAACCTGAAAACAAAGGGCTTGAGTGGTGCACGCGGAAATCAGACTAACACCACTTGTTAGCCAAAAGTTACCGCGAAAATCGGTG
>CAYYOX010000986.1:0-2095 GCA_964473065.1 uncultured Planctomycetaceae bacterium
CGCGAGCGGCCCATGGCGTCGAGGACCTGCAGTCGCTGGCACTCATTGCCCAGTTGGGTCCAAGGCCCCAGGCCCGCTTGAGCGGTCAGTTCGATCTGCCTTTCGGCCCACTTGAGCGCCTCGTCGAGTTGGCCTGCGCTGCGAAGCAGGTTGATCAAGTCCCCTGCGAGGGCCGATGCGGTTCGGTACTCACCTTGGGCCTCGCAGCGGGCGATCAACTCACGGAAGGTCTGCTCGGCTTCCCGGCCGCGGCCCGCGATGCTAAGGGCCTTGGCGAGAATGCCCGCGTTTTCGGCTCCTTCTTTGGTCTCTTTCGTTTCTTCGGCAATCCGGCGCAACAGGGGGATGGCCCAGTTGAGCGTGGCGGGGGACTCGTCGCGGTAAATCAGGCGTTCCAGCAGCCCGGCGGCCTCTTGCCATCGGCGGGCGCGGATCAGGTAGGGGGCCGCGCGGCGGGCACCCTGGACAACCAGCGGTCCGCCGCCGGCCGTCTCGGTCCTCAATCCGTGCCGACAGTGGGCTACGTGGAAGTCGGCGAACTCGGTGTCGGCGGCGGCGAGGACCTGTGGGTCGGCCTCTTTGCGGCCCGACTCGGCCACGCCGGGGTGCAGGCCGTAGTGCGTCAACTCGGTCTCGACCAGCTTGGGTTCCTTGGTCTTCTCGTCGACTTCCCGCCCCCGGACTTTCCTCGTCTGGCGGGATGCTAAGCCGCAAGCGGCAAGACGGTCGAGCGAGGGCTGCAAGTCGCCGTCGGGTTGCCCGAGTGCCGCGGCCGCCTCCGGGTGCGAGTCTTTCAAACTCGTCAGGAAACGCTTCCAGTTGGCTTCGATCACAGGGGGCGTCGCGATCGGTGTCTTCGGCCCGACAGAGGAAGTGGAACAACAGGCGTGCCGTGGGGGGGAGCTCTGCGGTCAGCGCGGCCGTCCAGTCGCCGAGCACTTCGGTGAAATTCTCCTCGGTCTGGTCCGACTCGCCGCGGTCGAAGAAGGCCTTCAAGGGGGCCTGGTCCTGTTGGGCCGCCTGCCGGGTCTGCTCGACCTGCTTGGCGAACCGGTTGCGGTCGGCCGCGATGTGGTCGGCCAGCTCCAAGAGTTTCGGATGGCCCTGGATCACCTCCAGCGCATCGGCGATCAGTTGCCGCCCGGCGTCATCCTCGAAGAACGGCCCGAGGTTGGGTAACTCCTTGGCCAGGATCACGCTTTCGGCGAGGCTTAAGGCATGGATCGGCTCGCACAGCAAGGACGCCCGGTCTTCCAGCCCGGCCGGCTGCTGCCGCGAGGTGAGCACGACGCGCGACGGTCCGTTGTGACCGAGCAGGGCCTCGAGAAAGTCGGCCCACTTAGGGTCGCGCCAAGTGCGGTCGCTCCCCAAGAGGCTCTCCATGTTGTCGATCACCCAGAGGATCGAGTTCTTCTGCAAGAGGCCCTTGAGCATGGGCACGGTACGGCTGCGGAACAACTTCGGGTCGTCGGCGTTGGCGATCAACTTGCCCGGGTCGATGTCAAGTTGGTCTTCGGCGGCGGTGAGGCAGTCGACCAGTGTGGTGACGATCTCGTTGTCCTTGGGCGGACACTCGAAAAAGACCGCATACGGGAAGCGGCGGTGCTGGTGCTGGTAGGCTAACTCCAGCGCGCAGACCGTCTTGCCGGCCCCGGCCATGCCGTAGAAGAGCACGCCGCGCGACTCGCTTTGGGGGGCCAAGGCGGCCGAGGCACGAATCATGGGGCCAATCCGTCCGACGAACCGCACAGGCTCGGGCGGAAAGTGCATCAGCCCGCCCTGAGGAACTTCGACTTGCAGCGGCTTGGTCGGCGGCTGCATCTGCAGCGTGGCCGCCCGGGGGCCGAACAGCACTGGCGTGATCGACGAGAGGACCGGCGCGTCGGCCTGGCGACCGTCCTTCAGGACGTCGCCCAGCGCCAATTGCAGCGCGCCCGGTACGGGTTGACCGTGTCGCAGCAAACGCTCCAGGAAGCTGCGGATCAGGTCGATGGCGAACCGGTCGCCCACGGGATAGCGCATGGCCAGTGCGGCGCAGTCCAATTCGGCAGACAGGTCCTGGGCCAGACTGGGTAAGAGCAGCCGGCCGCCGTCG
>CAYYOX010000987.1:0-2091 GCA_964473065.1 uncultured Planctomycetaceae bacterium
GGGGATGCTACAGCCGTTTGACGCAGTTAGGGGGCGATGTGCTATGCCAGGGGAAGGCAGCAGGACTCGCCGCGGTGGCTGCGGACGCCGGTGATTTGTTTCGCTCGTGCTTTTGGTGTCGATCGTGATTTTCGGCACCTTGGCACATGGCGAGTTGGTAACCATCTTTCTCGACGACTTCGAGGCGTACGACCTGGGGACCGACCCGAGTGTTCCGCCGGTCGGCGAGCCGTGGCAGATCACCCAGACGGACGACGAGGACCTCCTGGTGCAAGACTGGGGGGCCAGCAGTGTGTTGGCGTTCGGACTACATCGCAGCACCGCATTGGCCCCCTTTTCGGCCGTCGACCGGCAGCGGGTCGCCGGGGCCCAGAATGTTGCCCTGAGCTTCGACTTCTTTGGCCAAACGGGCTTTGGCGGCAGGCTGCCGTACTTCGACATCGGCCTGCTCGACGCCCAGTCGGGTGATCCGGCCCTGATGATCCGCATCAAGCCGGAGCCCTCGCTCACCGAGGCCGGGATGTACGACGTCTTTTTCCTCGATCCGACCGAAGGGCTGATCGACTCGGGACTGAACATCGAGGGCGACATCTTTCAGTCGATCACGATCACGGCCGATCTGGCCGACGAGGCATTCGTGTTGGACATCGGGGGTAATTCGCAGACGCTGCCGATGTTCTTCTGCCCGGAAGACATCGTGGGCGTGGAGTTCGCCGTCTATGGCATGGCCACGGGCTCAGGGATGATCGACAACCTCAGCGTGACCACCGACGATGGCAAGGGCAACGAATCGGGCGTGCCGGAACTCTCGACCGGCTGGCTATTGCTGGTTGCCGGGTTCACTTTCGCCAGCGCCTGGCTGCTGCGGAAGAAGTGAGCGGCTTCGCCATAAGGCAAGCGGCAGCCAAGCGGCGCTCGTTGCGTCTCGAGCCACTCGAAGCCCGGCGAGTCTTGACCTATTGGATTCCTCACACTCAATCCGTGTTTAATCTGTGTTTCATCCGTGGCTAAAAAACATCGTCAACGGCTCCTGAAACAAAAGGCTTTGCTCGCGATACTATCCTGTTCCGCTGTGCATTTCCCCTTTTCTCACTTTCCCCTTTTTCCTTTCCCGTAGCTGGCAGCACGAAAGATCTGGCTCTCCAAGGCACGCCGGATGGGGCGAAGTTTGCCGATAGAATCGGAATAATCGGCAAAGTTTGCCAAAGTATGCTCCCTCATGCGCCGATTACTCCTTCTGCCACCCACAAGCGGAAGGTGGGACAGCGCCCCAAAGCACGAGAGTTGGGGTTGGTCAAATAGGTTGGCTGGGGCGTTGGCTTCGTATGGGGAGCGGAGCCAACGACTCCGGTCAATAGCGACGCACAAGACAAGAGTATGTTCCCAGGGGGGGAAACAGTCCGGCGTGTGCCCATCGCGGGCCGCCCGGACTGTTACTTTTTCTTGTGCTTTTCGCCATCCCAAAGCGCAGGCCCGCTGCCGAGAGGCCCGCTGCCGAGAGGCCCGCTGCCGAGAGGCCCGCTGTCGAGAGGCTCTGCCTCGCTAGGGACGATATGTGGCGAAACAACGCGGGGTCTCCCAAAAGCGAACCTCCACGACCGGATAGCCCGCTTCGATCGCACGCTCACAGATCAGTTTCGCGAGGTTTTCGGCCGTCGGGTTGGCATCCAAGAGGTAAATCGCTTCCTCACTTCGTTGCAAGACGGGCACAACCGGGTCGTCTCGATGGAGGATCATGCGGTGGTCGAGGTTCTCGTCGATCCAACCGCTGACGACGCGTTTGATGTCCGAAAAATCGAGCACCATCCCTTTCTCATCCAGCCCGGCCCCTTCGATCGTAATGATCACCTTCGCATTATGACCGTGCAAATTGCGGCACTTGCCCTGATAGTTCAACAGGCGATGGCCGTAGCAGAATTCGATTTCTCGGGAAACGTAGAACATGGGTAGGAAGCAGTGGTTAGTGGATGGTGGTTAGTGGTTAGTCATTTGGTTCTTGTCATTTCTCTTGGTGCGTAGGCTGTTGGATCTTTCGTGCTAATTAGGGCGAAAGCTGCCTTTCGCTCGGCGCACTTGTTGCAGGAGCCGCAG
>CAYYOX010000988.1:0-2090 GCA_964473065.1 uncultured Planctomycetaceae bacterium
GCCGGGGGTGAGGGCTTAGAAAAGACATGCAAGCCCTCACCCTAACCCTCTCCCAAAGGGAGAGGGGACCAATTCGAAAATGTCCAGTACAACACGAATGGAGGATCTCATGAGGAAACTATTTGCCGCTGTTGCAGTCGTCTTGCTGACCTGCGAACTTGGTATGTGTGCCGAGAAACCGGATGCCGCTTCGGGGCGTATTATCACCCTGCGGGCGCGCGATGCCGAGATTCGAGGGGAGAGCCCTAAGTATACGGCCGCATTGCCGCATAACAGTCTCGGTTACTGGGGCAATCCGAAGGACTCGGTCGCCTGGCCTCTGCCGGAGAATGTGGCGGGCGAGTACCATGTGCTGATCACCTACTCCTGCGATCCGGTGGCTGACGGCTGCGCGTATGATATCCAGGTGGCCGATAAGCAACTTAACTGCCGGTCAGTGAGCACCGGCTCATGGTACAACTACCTGCACCTCAACCTGGGCAAGATTCGTCTGGCCGCCGGCGCCAAGACGCTCGTCGTACAGCCGCGTGCCGAGCCCAAGTGGCAGCCAATCGGAATCCGCATGATTCGCCTCGTGCCGGGAGACATGGATCCCGAGCCCTTGACCGTGATCAAACCGATGCCGGTCCATGTGGTGAGCAACTTTCATCCCGGGTGCATGGGCTGGCTGGCCGAATACACGGTCGAGCGCAATTACTGCCTTGGCAGCTACCTCGACCACCTCGATCGCGTCGAGTCGGACGAGAACTACAACTTCGCCCTCTCGGAAATCCCGCATGTGATCACCATGATGGAGTTGGAGCCGGAACGATTCCAGCAGTTGCGGCGGCGGATCCAGCAAGGGCGCGTCGAGTTGGTCAACGCGTTCGTGCTCGAGCCGACGATCTGTCTGTCCGGCGGCGAAGCGTTGGTCAAGCAAGGGGTCGAGGGACTCCGCTGGTACGATCAGGTGATGGGCGTGCAGCCGCGATATTGTTGGATGATCGACATCACCGGCCAGCACGAACAGATGGGCCAGATCACCGCAGGCCTGGGGCTGGATGCTTTCGTGTATTGCCGCTACAATCCCACGGGCAGCACGATCCACTGGAACGAATCGCCGGACGGCACGCGGTCGGTTGCATTTGCCGGCGGCCCCTACGCCGATTGGGGAGAAGTTTTCCGGGCCACCACACCGCTGACCGACCAGCAGGTCCGCGCGCTCGTTCAGGACGTACAGGGCCGGCAAGGATACACACCGGAGGGCGCGCCGGTGCTGATTCTCGGCGGGTATGGCGACTATTCCGTGGCGCCGCTGCTGGAAGAATATCCGTCCAAGTTGCTGGATCAGTGGAAACGAATCGAACCGCGGCGCGAGTTGCATTTCTCGACGATGAGCCAATACGCCGACAAGGTGCTGGGGGGAATCCGGTCAGGGGAGATCGAACTGCCGGTTCTGAAAAACGGAACGTCTTACGGATGGTGCGCGTTTTGGGTGCAGAGCCCGAAGGCCAAGCAATGGTATCGACGCAGCGAACACAGCGTCCAGGCCGCCGAGATGCTGGCCACCGCCGCGAGCTTGACCGCAGGAACGAAGTATCCCTCGCAGGACATGGCCAACGCCTGGATGCTCCTCTCGCTGAACATGGATCGAGCCGTCCTGTGGGGATGTGGGGTAGCCGGCGTGTTCGAGGACGACAAGTCCTGGGACGTGAAGGACCGCTTCGAGACGACCGATTCGATCGCCGAGACGACCCAAGAGACGGCGCTGCGCGGTCTGGCAGGCAAGGGCAAGGCGACGGTCCTGTTCAATCCGCTGAACTGGCAACGGCAGGATGCGATGGCGGTGACGCTGCCCGAGGGCACGATGCCCGCCGGGTTGGAAAGCCAACTGCTCGAAGACGGGCGAACCACGCTCGTGCGAGTCAACCTGCCTTCGGTCGGGCTCGCCTCGATGAAACTAAAATCCGGTCAGGCCGAGACCAAGAAAATCGCCCTGCCCGAAATGATCGAGACGGAGCAGTACTCGGCTCACCTCGACCCCGCCAGCGGCGCGCTGGTCAGCGGGCCGCGCAAGCCGGCCGGGCGCGAGATCCTGGCCGGCCCCGCCA
>CAYYOX010000989.1:0-2072 GCA_964473065.1 uncultured Planctomycetaceae bacterium
GATTTCGTCATTTGGATTTCCCCGCGTGGGTCTTCGTTCCTCGACCCACCCTACAATCATCACTGCGTATTCATGACTGCTTCGAGGCCGCAAAGGATGGGTTGGGCCGAACTGTTCGGGTCGACCGGTTTGAACTCGACCCGCAAATCGCTTCCGACCGCGATGTTTGGGAACTGCTTGACCACGGCTCGATTCGTGCCGCCAGCCTCCTTGACGATGTCGAAGCGTGTGAGAACCTTCTTGCCTTGCAGCAGGACGTCGAACACGCGCTGGCCCGGCTTGAGGTTTCGTACTTCCGCGAAATGAAGCCGTATGGTGTAGCGGCGCGGGTTGCCGTTATCGTTGGCTAGTTTGATCGTGACCGACTGCACGTTCTCGGCCCCCGAGGCCGCCACCCAAGGAAGTGGCGGCGTGCCGGGTTCCGTTTGAATTTGCCCGCTGTGGAAGCGGAAGTACTCGACGGGGTGCGGCGTCATGCTGATCGTCAGATCGGGAGACGGCCCGCCCGTGCTGGGATAGTCGAGCCAGAGGGTCCCGTCGTCAGTCATGCGATCGCCTGGCGCCCCGAAGTTGATCCCCACGCGGCGCACGGGCTGCCCGTCCCAAGCCAGGGAGTTGAAGGTCCAGACCTCGACGCTCGGGTCGTGCACCATAGCCAGGGAGGTTTGGTTCTGATAATTGCACCCACAGGTGTGAGTGTATTCCGGCGCGTTGAGCAATCCGCCGGCCACGACGAGGTTCGAGGTGCAACTCGACTTGAACCCCCCGAAGTTTCCGGTGCCGCCGTCGCGAGCCAAATCGTAGAACCCGGCCGCCGCCGAGCGGAAGGTCAACAGGTGCTCGGAAGCAATGGCCGTGTTGCAGCCGTAATTGCGGGTAAACTTCCAAGGAATCGGCTGCCCGGTCAGCGGATGTGTTCGCATCTTCGGCTTGCCGGTCAACAGCGAGAAGGCGGGGCCCTCGGTTTCTCCTTGGCAGATGATCGTGTCGTGATGCAACACGCAAGGGCCGCTGAACTCGCGACCAAGCTCCTGCCAAAGCACGTTGCCGTCGGCGCCCTGATAGGCAACCATGCCGACGCCCGACTCGTCGTCCGCCCGATCGCGAGCGGCGCTGCCGGCCTGCAACACGATGTCGTGCTCAGCCGAGTAGTTCAGGAACGTCCCGAAAACATTCTGGTCCGTGCTCCACACTTCCTTGCCCGTGCGAAGATCCAGCGCCAACAATCGAGGTCGATAGTCGGGGATCTGTCTGCCGCGACCCTGCAACTGCGGCAACTTGGCCTGCGACATCCCGTCGATGCAGAACAGCGTACCATCCCCCAGGGCAATGCTGTTGTGGCGAAAACCGTAGGCGGCGTCGCGCTGCCACAGCGTTTTACCCGAGTGCCGATCGAATACGACCAACCGCCGGCTGGCCGAGGAATACTCCGTTGGCCTGAGGATCTGGGCGATCGGTTTCTTTGCTCTCTTGATGGCCGGCGGCAGGGCTGTCTTGATTGTCAAATGCGGATCGAGCGTGAAGTCGCTGCTGGTCGGCAAGATGTTGTGCCCCTCAATGGCCAAGACATTCTTGCCCGGCCGCAACAGTTGGCCGAAGTTTGCGATGGCGAAGGCTTCGTGCCCGGCCGCTTCATGGTCGCCGATCGGGCCGGCCTGAGGGCCGCTGCCGCCGGGCACGCCCACGCGAGCGATCTCCTGGCCGTTGAGATACGCGATGAACGCATCGTCGTAGTTGATCATCAGCGTAGCCGCCGCAGAGTCACCGGCAGCCTTCGCATCGAAGTCCTTGCGGAGGTAGACTCGCGTGTACTTATGCCGCATGTCGGCCAGCACGGTCTGGTCGTCGCCGTCTCCGTAGCCGAACCCGGCCGTGGCCGTCTTCCACCCGTTGGCCGCGAAATCGACCGAAGTCCACTCGCCCGCCGGATCGGACCCGGCCAGGTATTGCCACTGGTCGTTCGGTTTGATCAGGAAGACCGAGCCCGGCTCGGCTGTCGGTTCGGCCAGGATGGGCGTCGAGGTGGCCGCCAAGAGATCGTCGTGGACGCCGAGGTAACCCCAGCGCGGATC
>CAYYOX010000990.1:0-1680 GCA_964473065.1 uncultured Planctomycetaceae bacterium
GGAGCCTGTTAACCAACAGCTTTTTCGCCTTGATCCTAACGGTCACACTCTTTGTATTCTTCGATGTTAAATCCCGGCGAGAAGAACAGTGGCTCAGTGAAAAATATGCCGGCTACGATACATACCGGGCCCGTGTACGCAAGCTGATCCCCCTGATCTACTGAATCCGCCTCCTTCGAAAATAGGACGCGGATAAACACGGACGAACGCGGATTTTTCACTCATGTTGGTGCAGATCTTCCCCCGAAAAAGTAGACACTATAATAGTCTAAACCACGGAGGAGGATTATGGCAGGTAGAAAAAGGCGAATGTTCACACAGGAATTCAAACTGGACGCTGTGAGGCTGGCCACGACCAGTGGGCAGTCGCTGGCCAAGATAGAGCGGGACCTGGGCTTGAGTAGCGCACTGCTAGGTCGCTGGGTGAAAGAATATGAACAGAAAGGCGAAGAAGCATTTCTCAACCATTGGCGAACAAAAACCGAAAAGGCCAAGGTACGCGAACTGGAACGGCGGATCACGGTTCTGAAAGAGGAACGAGAGATCCTAAAAAAAGCAGTGGCCATCTTCTCGCAGGAAAAGGAATGAGATTCCAATTCATCACTAACCACCGGGACATGTACTCGGTTAAGCGTATGTGCCACGTCCTGGGTGTCTCTTGGAGTGGATACTACGCTTGGCGACAGCGGCCGCCGAGCGCGAGAAAGATGGCCAATCAAGAACTGGTGCGCCAAATCAAAACTATACATCAGGAGAGCGACGAGTCCTACGGAAGCCCTCGCGTTTATCGTGAATTGCGGTCTTTGGATATCGCCTGCAGCGAGAACCGGGTGGCCCGTCTGATGCGGCAACATGACATTCGCACCAAACAGAGCCGGCGCTTTCGTGTAACAACCCGGCGCAACAGAAAACATCTCTATGCGCCCAACCTGTTGCGAAATGAGCCGTCGCCCACGCGGCCTGACCAGGTCTGGGTGGCTGACATCACTTACATAGCTACTGGCGAGGGTTGGCTTTACCTGGCTAGCATTATGGACCGCTTCAGCCGGCGGATCGTCGGCTGGGCCATGGATAAGACCCTGGCCGCTTCCCTGCCCAAAGATGCTATGCGAATGGCCCTGCAGCATCGCCAGCCACCTGCTGGCCTGATCCATCACTCTGACCGAGGCAGCCAATATACGGCAAACGCCTATCAAGATCTGTTGATCAGTTGCCGGATCAAGGCTAGCATGAGCGGTACTAGCAACAGTTTCGATAACGCCCACAAAGAGAGCTTCTTCGGTACGCTCAAGACAGAACGGGTTCATCATCGTCGGTACAACACTCGCGCCCAGGCTCGAAATGACATCTTTGCCTATATTGAGGGATTCTACAATACTCGTCGCCGACACTCATCGCTTGGGTTCCTTAGCCCCAAACAGTTTGAAGATGTTTGGCATGCTCAGATAAAATGACTGTCCATTTTCTTGGGGGAAGATCTTTGCCGGACTGCCCCTCACTTCTACATTAATCCGCGTTTATCAGCGTTCATCAGCGTTCATCTGCGTCCAATTTTCATTTTCTTAACGACGAATCATTCTAAAGACGAATATCGTGGCGGATCCGCCAAGTCCCCTAGTTTCTAATCACGTAGATTGGGATCCACTTCTGCAGGCCCTCGCCGTGAATATCCACCCTTCA
>CAYYOX010000990.1:1690-2070 GCA_964473065.1 uncultured Planctomycetaceae bacterium
TTATTATTGACGGCAATTCCAATAGCTCGCCTGGTACCTACCAGGATAACCAGCTCTTGGGCCCGGGTAATGGCCGTATAAAGCAAATTCCTCTGAAGCAGCAGATAATGCTGAGTTAATAACGGCATCACAATACAGCGATACTCACTGCCCTGGCTCTTATGCACCGTTATGGCGTATGCGTGGACCAGTTCATCCACTTCAATAAAGTCATAGATTACCGGCGCCCCATCGAAATTCACCCCCATTGTTTGGTCGACCGGGTCAATTGAGGTGATTCTACCGATATCGCCATTAAATACATTCTTATCGTAATTATTCACCGTCTGCATGACCTTGTCGCCAGCCCGAAAGGTTCTCCCTCCCAATCTCCGTTCCAT
>CAYYOX010000991.1:0-2068 GCA_964473065.1 uncultured Planctomycetaceae bacterium
GGATGCATAAAAGGGAATCCGGATATTTCATTAGATGGGCTACAGCAGTCGCTGACGGATGAGTTTCATTGCGATATCAGTTTGCGGTCAGTGCGGCGTGCCTTGGTGCGGATTGACCCGAGCCGTTATCGAAAGGTTGGCAGGCCGCCAAAGGCGGTGAGAATACAAGTAGTTTCCAACGCGTTGGGTGGTTTTGAATTGATAATTGCGGTGTCCTACCATCTGGGTTGGCCGCAAAGAACAGCCGATGTGATTTCCAAGGCTGTTCGCACCCTAAAAAGAAGCGACGAGTTTAAGGCAAGTCGTCGCAAGCAGTGCATGAAGGGGAAAAACAAAGCGGGGAGATTCACTCGGCGTTACAACCAACGTAGAGATGTGAGGGATAACCGATTCGCATCGATATCGGACAAACGGCAGAACAAGAACTGGCACTCCATGGACATCATCAATGATGGTCTTGGAACGGTCGTTCGTAAAAGCTTGGCCGTTCTGTCTCTTCCGATCGTGAGTAACAACGGGCAGGTCCGCAGTGTCAACTCAGCTCAAGGGCAAACGCTGGGTCATTTTTGCGGCTTTAATTACAAGCAGAGTTCCATCACCAAGTACCTCGCCGAACTTAAGTACCTCGGGGCTTCGAGTTCGCTGCTGCAAGATCTGCCGGAGTTTTGGAAACTATGTTGGGGAGATACTGTCAGTGATTCCATGATGGGCCCGCTGCTCTGCTACTACATCGACGGCAACACAAAAGCGCTCTGGTCATCAAAGCGTGTAAAGAAGAACAAGGTCACGATGCTCGGGCGCGTCATGGGGTGCGTGGAGCAGGTTTTCATCCATGATGGTCTCGGTCATCCAATCTACTTTGAGAACTATTCCGGGCATGGGCCAACGGGAGAACGCATTCTTGGCTTGTTCGAGAAGATCGAGGACACCATTATGGATGTGCCTCGATCGAAAGCGAGAGTCTTCAGAGCCATCGTAATGGATGGGGCAAACAACAGTGTAAAATGCCTGAGGGCATTTGCGGCACAGGATACATTCCACTACATCACGACGTTAGATGACAATCAATGGAACGATCGCCGCGTACGGAGTCGTAGTTATCCAACACGCTATCGGTACGGTGACGCGACGTTAAGAGATCTCGAGATCGAGATGGAAGACTCGAAGGAGAAGGGCTACTTCATCTCTACGCGTGCGATAATAGTCGATTGGGACAATGGTCGGCAGACGGTTTTGATCACTAGCCTCCCGAGGGACATAGTGGATGCGAGCGAGGTTGTTTTTTCCTATTTTCGGCGGTGGCCCGCTCAGGAACTGACCTACCGATATGAGAAGGCTACCGTCTCTCTTAGCCGTGTCGCAGGATATGGGCGAAAAAGGGTAGAAAACCCACGGCAGCGTGAGAAGCAAGAGAAACTCGCGCAGAAGATTAGCACTCTGACCGAGCAGATGAAGGATGTGATGGAGGAGCGCAATATTCATGAACAGGCAATCGCAAAATTGATTGTCAAGGAGCAACGACTCCGAGCAAAAACAAGAGTCGTAAAAGGGAGGGTCATCGTACCTCGAGCCATTCGCGATGAGTTTGAACGTTGTGGCAAGAAGATTCGAGTTCATCAAAAAGCAATCAATACCGTTGAAAAGGACAACAAAGATGGATTCAAGCAGCTTGCGAAGAGTCAACGGGAGTGGCTTCGTCTGCAAGGCAGCGAAACCGAGTATGCTGTCGATGTAGAACTCGACCAGATCCTGACGTACTTCCGGGCAAGCCTAGTTCACCTCTACGCCTACTTCATTCAGCACTTCCTCGGCGGCAAGCCACTAAGTTTGGTTGGGCTCGTTAACCGTGTTCTGCATTTACCCGCGACCATCGAAGAAACAGGTAATCATAGAAAGGTCGTATTGCAGGCGAACCCGCAGGACCCGACCATGATGAAAAACCTGCAGCACGCAATCGAAAAGCTAAACGCCCTGAACATTCAGGGGCCACAAGGGAAGGTTATGAGATTCGGTTTGAAATAGTATTAAATACTTGTCATGTTATTACGTTATCCCCGATAGTCATGTA
>CAYYOX010000992.1:0-2067 GCA_964473065.1 uncultured Planctomycetaceae bacterium
CTGGGGGGCGGGGAGGTCCGGCCGACGTAGGTCGACCGGGCCGACACGATTGCCTGCCAAGGGCGGGAGATTCCTTATTCGACGGTCGCGGCGCTCGATTTCGGCGATGCGCCGCCCTGGGGACCGTGGCAAACGCCGCAAGGAGAATCGATCGGGCCCTTGGCCGACGACCGCGTGGTGCTGAACTCCTGGGCGGCCGACGAACTGGGCGCGAAGCCGGGTGACACTGTCAGATTGACCTATTTCGAGCCAGAGAGTTCCCACGGGCAGCCGCGCGAAAGGTCGGTCGAACTGACGCTAGAGGCTGTTGTCGAGCTGAGCGGTCCGGCGGCCGATCCGGCACTGACGCCCAAGGTGGCTGGCGTGACCGACCAAGTGTCGATGTCCGACTGGGATCCTCCGTTCCCGTTCGACGCCCAGCGCATCCGCCCGCAAGACGAGAAATACTGGGACGATCATAAGGCCACGCCAAAAGCCTTCGTCTCGCTGGCCACCGGTCGACGGCTTTGGGGGAGCCGGTTCGGGGCGACCAGTTCGCTGCAAATCCGCCCGAGTGACAACACCACGGCCGAGCGGCTTCGGCACGAGTTGGACGTCGATCCGGCCGGCATGGGCTGGGTCTTTCAGCCGGTCAAGCGTCAGGGGCTGGCGGCCTCGGCCGGGACCACGCCGTTTGACGTGCTGTTTCTCTCGTTCAGTTTCTTCATCATCGCCGCCGCCGCCATGCTGGTCGCCCTGTTGTTTCGCCTAGGCGTCGAACAACGGGCGGCCGAACTCGGCACGCTCTTGGCCCTCGGGTTGCCGCGACGCCGGGTCGCCCGGGTGTTGGTCGGCGAAGGACTGGCGGTTGCCGCGTTGGGGAGCCTGTTGGGCGTGCCGTTGGGAGTCGGCTATGCGGCCCTGATGCTCTTGGGCCTACGGACTTGGTGGCTGGCGGCCGTGGTGGAGCCCTTTCTGCGATTGCACGTGACGCCCGTCAGCTTGGCCGTCGGGTTTGTAAGCGGGTTGGTCATCGCCCAATTGGCCATCCTTTGGACCATCCGGCGTACGCGTCGCATGGCGCTTCGGCAACTGCTGGCCGGACAGACCGAGGAGGTCAGCCTGCTGATCCCCGGCCAGGGACGCTTAGCTGCGTGGACGGCCGGGGTGATGTTCCTTGCGGCGATCGGACTGGCACTGGCGGCGTCGCGGATGGGCCAACAGGCACAGGCCGGGGCCTTCTTCGGCGCGGGGGCCATGGTGCTGATCGCCGGGCTCTGCTGGCAGTGGAGCCGATTGCGATCCTCCGCCGCCGGCAAGGCGATCACCGCGGGCCGGGGGAATCTTTGGCGGGTGGCCGCGCGAAATGCCGCACGAAACCCGGGCCGAAGCACGCTGACCATCGGCCTGATCGCCTCGGCCTGTTTCCTGATCGCCGCGATTAGCGCCTTTCACCTCGACCCGACCCAGCAGGTTCCCACGTTGGCCAGCGGCAATGGCGGGTTCGCGCTGATCGCCGAGACGGATCAACCGGTCTACGGGGATCAGCAGTGGCCGAGCGAGACCCGGGCCATGGCGATTCGCGTCAAGCCGGGCGACGATGCCAGTTGCCTGAACCTCTATCAACCCCGCCAACCGAGGATTCTGGGGCTTTCGCCGGAATTCCTCGATCGCGGCGGGTTTGCCTGGGCCGACTCGGCCGAGTCGCCGACCGAGAATCCGTGGACCCTGCTGGAAGAGGACCTTGGCACGGACACTGACGGCACGCCCTTGGCGCCGGCCGTGCTGGACATGAACACGGCCATGTACTCCTTGCACTTGTACGGCGGCGTGGGCGAGACGTATGACGTGCTTGATAGCCAGGGGAAGACGGTGCGGCTGAAAATAGTCGGCTTGCTGGCAGGCAGCATATTTCAAGGCGATATCCTGCTGGGCCCGACCGCTTTTCGGCGGCATTTTCCCGAGGTGACCGGCTATCGGTATTTTCTGGTCGAGACGCCGCCAGAGCAAACGACCGAGTTGGCCCGAAGCTTGGAGCAAGCCCTGGGGGACCATGGTCTGGTGGCCCAGGCGACCGGGTCGCGATTG
>CAYYOX010000993.1:0-2064 GCA_964473065.1 uncultured Planctomycetaceae bacterium
TTTGTGCCTGTACGGGCGCCTCACGAGCCCCGGATCAGTTTTGGCGAAGCACAGGACTCAATCAGCCCAAGGCGTTCGGAGATCGGCGCCAGAGCCTCGCCGGTCTCCCGGCAAACCACGGCGTAAGCAATAACCTCTTCGCGAAGGCCCGATAGGCATCGCCATTTCTTGCCCAGGCCCCTGGCTGCTTCTTGGGCTACTCGCTTGGCTAGCCGTGCGCAGATCGCATCAAGCTCGGATTCGTCCATCCTCGAAGACTGCCCTCAGATGCCCCATCACGCAAGACGGGGTAGGGCAAGGATGTACGCACAGCCTGGCGGGAGCCGTAGTTATACAATTATGTACCTGGCACGCATTAGGTTGAAATGAAGGAAGTAGAGTCCCTCGCGGTCAAATTGATGGAAAAGCCGTACGTTGACGACACTACCGAGCTCTTTCGGCCCAGTGTTCACTTCAACGATTGCGAGTGGCTGTTTTTTCCCAGTTCGACTGCGTGAGATCGAAACAGCGATAGAGTTAGTACCGCGAGGGAGGCCGTGGGCTGTGAGTATTGCGTGCCAGGCTCGAACAGATGTTGGATAGGCCCACGCAAAGAACGCGGTAAAGACGCCCCTGCAGTCGAACTTTCCAGATTCCGCTAGCGATGCGGCATTGCAGAAGATCGCAGACGACAATATCGGATCAATCATCCCACTCATTCTGATCGTTCCCTCCAAACGGTGACGCTGCACCTAACGATTCGAGTTCAGCGGACCAAGCCCCGCAGGGGTGAGGGTCCGCTGCAACGAGGTATTTGGAATGATGGCCATGTGTAACCTGTGTGCCAAGAACAGGGTATTACCGATGTCTCCCGCCCGTTCACTCAAGCAAGAGGAAACACAGTGTCGGATCACGATCGTTGCCGGGCCAGTGTCAGGATTTCGCCCAAGAGTCCGTATGTGGCAAGGACGAGAGCCTGTCCCTCTTCCACGGTTATGTCGTCGTGCACTCCAGCGCAGACGCGGTCGTAAATGTTGCTGAGCGACTGTCGCAAACGCTTACGACGAGACGCGCTGTCCGTGTTGTCAGCTATGAACAGGTTTATCCGATTCTGATAGTGCTCTTTCCCTGTACTAAGTTTCTGGCCCCCGATCATTGCGTGCCCATCAGCCGGGGGATAATTCGCGTCCGCAAAGGCATCGATGAGCCGGCGACAGGTATTCATGGCCTGACTTACCGCTTCGGAGTCCCCCTCCGCCAGCCGATCGTAAATGGCTGGGAGTTTCTCAAGGGCCTGTCCCGCTGAGACCGCAAGCAAGCCATCGATGGAATGCTGGTACCGCTCAAATATCGATTCTGCAGCACTGCTAAAGAGCCTCTCGTAGTACACGCGAACTACGAACTTGTGTAGCAATCCAAGAACCCGGCTGCGGATACCCCCGATACGTGAAAGCTTGCTAGCGATTTTCGATGATTCGAGAGATATTCTTGCGACAGCATAAGTGGCCCCGTCCCCGCCAAGCCCATGCGTTGACAGGGACTGCAGTTGCAGCTTTGATGCCTCGATTATTGCCTCCTGCTGAGCTAACGGCCCCCAGTTCGCTACACCTTTGTCGCGATCGATCCAGCGCCCTGTAAGTGACAGGAATTTCTCAGCGGTTGCGGAATTGAGGTTGTAACCGCCCAGCTCGAGATGGAGCCATGCCTGGTCCTCTTCTGAGCCCGAGAGTCGAGCCAAACGGCTCACTTTCAAAAGGAGGGCTTCGCTACCGAGGCGACTAAGCTCGATGTCATCGAGGAGGTCACGAGCAAGCTCGAGTACGAGCTGACTTTTCGACTTCGTATTAGCTGGCACAGGTGGATCTCCGAGCCTAACTCCAATTAGCGGTTTTAATGAACCGGATGACAACGTGCTCCGAAAGCGCGCTGACATGGTCGCAATTTGAAGAATCTTCTCGGCGCATGTCTCATATTCCCATGGTACATGGTAATCCATCCTAAACGGGGCGATTCGGGCTAAGTTGCTATCGTGTTGGCGGCGCACACCGACACGGGGCTATTACGAACTCAGCGGCTCACTCGTAC
>CAYYOX010000994.1:0-2063 GCA_964473065.1 uncultured Planctomycetaceae bacterium
CGGCGCCGGCGGTCGCCCCAAGGTCCGTTTCGTCCGCGAGGTCGTGTCGGAGTGAGCAGGAGCTAGCAGCCCGTCTAAGAAAGGGAAACACCTTGTAAAGGGCGCCATGCCGTATTGACGGTTGGCCATTGGCGCGTGGGTCTTCGTGCCTCTACCCAGGCTACGGACTCGTGCCGTCGGGCGCGACCACCGGTCGCGGCTTTATAGTTGGCCGAACAATGTGAATGCGTCGATCTTTTCGATTCTCACTTCGAGGATCTGTCCGATCAGGTGCTGCGGGCCGTCGAAGACTACGATTCGGTCATCTCGGGTGCGGCCGACCAGTTGGGGCATCGTGTCTTGCTTGCGGCCGACCTTGCTGGGGCCTTCGACGAGGATCTCGACCGTTCGGCCGGCCAGGGGCTGGTTGTCTTCGAGGCTGATCTGGTTCTGGATGGCCAATAGCTCGTTGTTGCGGAGCCGTTTCACTTCGTCCGGCACATCGTCTTCGTAGAGCTCGGCCGCCTTGGTCTTCGGACGGGGGCTGTACTTGAAGATGAAGCTATTCTTGAATCGGGCCCAACGGACCAACTCGACCGTCTGCCGATAATCCTCGTCGGTCTCGCCGCAGAACCCGACGATGAAGTCGCTGGTCACGGCCGCGTCGGGAAGCGTTTCGCGAATCTGGCCGAGCATCTCGCGGTAGGCCTCGACCGTATAACCCCGCCGCATACGCTTGAGGATCTCGTTCGAACCGCTCTGGGCCGGTACGTGGAAATAGGGTGAAACCTTCGGCAGGTCGCGGACCGCCTGAATCAAGTCGGCCGTAATATGTCGCGGGTGGCTGGTGAGGAACTTGATCCGCCGGAGCCCTTGAACGTTGTCGAGCCGCTTGAGCAGATCGGCCAACCGGACGGTTCGCCCGCCGGTGCGATCCTGGTAGCTGTCGACCGTTTGCCCCAGCAGGGTCACTTCGAGGCAACCCTGGTCGGCCAACTGGCGAACTTCTTGCTCGATCTCGTCGGCCGGCCGGCTCTGCTCGGGACCACGTACGCTCGGCACGATGCAATAGGTGCAGAACTTGTCGCACCCGAACATGATCCGCACCATGGCCTGATAGGGCGTGGATCGGGCATCCGGCGTGCGGACCGGATCGTGCTTCTGGAAACTCTGCTGAATGACCTCCAACTGGCCGGCGTTGCGGTCCAGGCTGACTTCGAGTTGCGGCCCGCGACCTGCGGCGATCTGGGCCAACAGCTCGGGCAGCCGTCGCAATTGGCCCGGCCCGAGTACAAGGTCGACGTGCGGCGCGCGGCGGAAGATCTCTTGCTGATCCTTCTGGGCCATGCAACCGAGTACGCCGATAATCTTGTGCGGGTGTTGGTCCTTGACGTGTTTCAGCCGGCCCAAGGCGCTGTAGATTTTGTCCTCGGCATGTTGCCGTACGCTGCACGTGTTGAAGAGGATCGTGTCGGCGCGGCGCGGGCTGTCGACCAGTTCGTAGCCGGCTTGCAGGAGATCGGCCACTGCCAACTCGCTGTCGAGCACGTTCATCTGACAGCCGACCGTTTGGATATAAAGACGTTTTGACATCGACGGGAGGGTCTTTAGTTACGCGGCCTGCTGACGGTCTTCTATCGTGCGCCGATTCTTCTCTTTCGCCAGTTCCTCGCGAAATTCCTTCATCATGTCATCACGACGCAGCAGCATCAATCGAACCAGGCTAACCACAGCCACATAGCCGACCAACACCATAATTGCCAGGTCCCAACCGTCCATGCTTCCCATCGTTTGACATCCTGCCGAGGGTGTTTTCATCCCAAACCGCCCATTTTACCGCAGACAAGCAATTACCGCGAGGGCAATTTCAAAACAAATCAAAACAAAGGGGCCAGGACCCTATTTGGCAAGATGGGCTATTGGCCAGATGGGCGGAATTGACTGCAACCTCGATATGCCGAGAATAATCAGGATCTCGCCCGTCGAACTTCCACACTTGCTCGGGAGGCATCCGCGAAAGTTCTAATCCACGACTGTTCCAGGGCAATACAATGTTACCCAAACTGCCAAATAGGGTCCTGACC
>CAYYOX010000995.1:0-2063 GCA_964473065.1 uncultured Planctomycetaceae bacterium
GGTCTTCGTTCCTCGACCCACCCTACATATCCCCAAGATTGTGCAGGATCATTTAACTGTCGTTTTCGACGCGGCCGAAGACCATGCGGCCGGCGCTGGTTTGCAGGACGCTGGTGACCGCGACGGCCACTTGTTGGTTGACGTAATCGCGGCCCGACTCGACCACGACCATCGTACCGTCGTCGAGATACCCGACGCCTTGCCCGGCTTCTTCGCCCGTTTTGACGATGCGAACTTCGATATGTTCTCCGGGCAGGAAGACTGGCTTCAGCGCGTTGGCCAGATCGTTGAGATTGATCACGCCGACGCCTTCCAGCCGGGCCACCTTGTTGAGGTTGTAGTCGTTGGTGACCAGTTTGCCTTCGACGTGTTTGGCCAAGATAATCAGCTTCATGTCGACCGGATGGGCGCCAAATTCGGGCAGCTCGCGATCGAAGATCTCCACGTCGATCTCCGGATTGGCGTGCAGGCGGTTGAGGATATCGAGTCCCCGTCGGCCTCGGCTGCGACGCAAGCGATCGGAACTGTCGGCAATGCCCTGGAGTTCGGCGATCACGAACTTGGGCATCACGAGTTGGGCGTCGAAGATCCCGGTTTCCACGACGTCGGCGATCCGCCCGTCGATGATCACGCTGGTGTCGAGGATCAGCGGCTTGGTTCCTTTGACCTCGCGGGAGAACTCGACGTAAGGGATAATGAACCGGAAGTCGTTCTTGGTTTGCATCAACAGGCTGATACAGATGTAGCAGAAGACCAACCCCAGTATCAGCATCACGTTGAAGCGAACCACTTCGACCCATTTGGCTTCGCCTTGAAAGAGGGGTTCCAGGGCCAGATTCGCCACGTAGGCCATGAACAGCCCGACGATCATGCCGAAGTAGACGGAAGTAATCGCGTCGAGTTGCTTGCGGCGGATGGAGACGTCCAGCGCGATGATCCCCAACGCCAATCCGACCATGCCGCCCAAGACGGCCCAGGACATCCACTGGATCGGAACGCCCGCTTCGTCGGCCGGGATGATCCCCGAGTTCATGAAGAGGACCCCCAGACCGATCGAGACGATCACGAAAATGAAACGCAGGACAATTAGGCCCATGTTAGTACCGTTTCCGTAAGGGTAGTGGATGGAAGTTAGTGGATGGAAGTTAGAGGTTAGTGATCCTGGAATAACAACATGCCCCTACGGATACTGCAACTCGATGTCTGGCGACAACCATGCTTTAGTGAAGAAGTTCTTGATCCTGCGTCATAGTTCTACCCACCACCCACTTTACACTATCCACTACCTTCATGAATAGCCCTGATACAGGGGCGTGATCACCAACTCGGGCACTAACGCACGATGTGGCAGCTTGGCGATCGTGACCGCACAGGCGGCAAGGTCTTCCGGCTGGAGCATTTGGGCCAGTTTCTCCGCCGGGACGGGCGTGGGGCGGTTGGCCAGGATGGGCGTGTCGACTTCGCCCGGGTAGATGTTGGTGACGTGGATCCCGTTGGCCCGTTCCTCCAACCCCACGGTCGTTCCCAGGGCCGTCATGCCGAATTTCGACGCACAATAGCCCGTACCGCCAAGTTCCATGGCCCGTTTGCCGGCGACCGACGAGATGTTGATAATCAGCCCTTCGCCCCGTTCTCGCATGGCGGGCAGAGCTTCGTAGATGCAGTTGAACGCGCCGGTCAGGTTGATTCCGATCATACGGTCCCAGTCGGCCGGGTCGAGTTTGTCGATGCTGCGATTCGGCACGTTGATCCCGGCACTGTTGACCAGAATATGCGGCGTGCCGACCTGCTCTCGCACGCGGCCGAAGAGCCGCTTGACGTCGGCCCGATCCGCCACATCGCAGGGCTGGACCATGATCGGCGGCTTGCCGTCGTGCGTGGCGGCCCCTTCGGCGAGCCGTTTTTCGTTCCGCCCGGCAATCACGACCTGAGAGCCTTCCTTGGCAAAGGCGACGGCGATCCCCAATCCGATGCCACTACCGCCGCCGGTGACCAGGACGATTTTGTCTTTCAATTCCATGGGAGGCTCCTTCCGCAGGTCGCCGTGCCGGCGAGCGATGAAC
>CAYYOX010000996.1:0-2040 GCA_964473065.1 uncultured Planctomycetaceae bacterium
CACTCTAGCGATCGTGGTCGGTCGGTCTCGTGCCTTCGTCTATGCCCCACACCCCTATGGCTCCGTCGGGCATGTTCGATTTCTTGACCACGAGCGTGCCGCGGGCTATCGTGATCGTGCGGTCGACCGTTTCGCTGAGCAGATCGGCCCCTTCGACGCGGATGGGGAATCCGGCCTCGGGCGTGAAGCTGGTGTTCTCCAGATTCAGCGAGTTGACGATGGTCACCTGGCCGCCCTGTGTATCGACGACACCGTTGCTGACGTACATGTTGTCGACCGTCAATCCGTCGCCGCCGCGCAACGTGCCGCCGGCAACACTGAGAGTGGTCGCCGAGCCGCCGCCGGAGAGCGTTACGTCACCCGATTCGACCGCCAAGGTGGTGTCGACGCTCAGGGGTCCGGCAATATCGAGTTGATAACCGGGTTCGCTGGTCAGATTCAGCGTACCGGCAGTCACGCTCACTCCGTTGCTGCCGCCAAGCTGCGCGACCACGTTGGTCGTTGCGGTGGCTGACGGCCCGGCCGAGATGGTTGCGTCGGCCTCGACCGTTACGGCATTGTCGAACTGGACCGTGGTGTCGCTGGCGTCGCTGGCCAGGGTCAAGTTACCGCCGGAGAGTTTCACCGCGGCCTGATCGAACGGGTTCGAGCCATGCACGCCAACCAGCGTGCCCTCTTGCGAATCGAGCGTGACGTTGGCCGGCAGTCCGTTGATGCCCAAGTTGGCCCCGGTCAGCACGAGATCGCCCGGGCCTCGCTTGGCGAACGTGATCGGGTCGACCGTGTTTAGTACGTCGATCTGGCCAAGCTGCACGCTGCGGCCGGCTTCGATTCCGACCAGATACGGCTCGACTCCGGTCGGATCGATGATGGTGCCGGCGAGTTGAATGTCGCCGCCGGCGGCCAGGGCCAACACGCCGGACTGCAGGGTGGCCGTGCCGAGTTGCAGGCCCGGTGCGCTGGTCGAGATGGCCGAGTCGGCGGTTACGGCGAAGTTCAGTCCACTGAGATCGGTCGCCGCGCCGCCATAAGTGCCGGCGATGCCCGCGTCGTAAAGCGCGGCAATCTCGGCCGGATCGATAACCCGATCGTAAATGACGGCTTCGTCGACCAGTTCGGCGAAGGCTTGGCCCGACCCAGCGGCGTAGTTTCCGATAGTGCCGATCGGGTGGGCACTCTTGCCGGCGGCGGTCGCCACGGAGACGCCGTCGATATAGAACTCGGTCGTCGCCCCCGTGCCTACCGCCACAATGTGATGCCAGACATCCAGGTCCAGCGTGTTCATGTCGAATCCGCTACTGATGAACGGATCCAGCGGCGGATCTTCATACGCCCGATCGATCAACCAGACTCCCAACTGACCTGCCGGATCGACCAACACGTGATGATCTTGCGAGGTACCGTCGCCGAAGAGACTTCGCCAACCGCTGCCGGCGATGTCGTTGGCCCAAATCGACATGGTCCAATCCTCGCCGACCGGTGTATCCGGAAAGGTGACCATGCCGCCGTAGGGCAAGTCCTGCTCCAGCCCGCCACCGATCAGTCCGCCGGTACTCCAGCGCGTGGCGTCGGTCAAGGTGATCGGATCCTGTTGCAAATTGCCTTGATGGCCGTTGTCCGTGTCGTCGTAGCCCGGGTTGCCGGCATGGCTGAACGAGTAATAAGCGGCCGCGCCGGCGGGCGGACCTGCGGCGCCCTCGATCACGAGCGCACCGCCGGCCAAGGTCAACGGCGAAGCTCCCAACGCTGCGGTGTCGGCCAGGAACAGTTCGCCTCCGGAGACCGTCATGGGCCGGCCGAAGAGCGTGTCGGCGCCCTCCAACTTGAGCGTACCGCCTTGTACTTCCCAATCGGCGCCGGCGCCGAGGTTGATTGGCCGGTTGGTGTTGTCGATCGTCCAGGCGCTCGAGCCGCCCTTGGCAATCGTCACGTCCGAGTTGTTGATGTTGATAGTACCATAGTCGGTCGGCACATGCGGGTCGAACCCGATCAGGCCCGTGGTCCCCAGAGGAACCGTAGTGCCGTCGAATGTAACACTGG
>CAYYOX010000997.1:0-1894 GCA_964473065.1 uncultured Planctomycetaceae bacterium
CAGCCGCGCCCGAGCCTATGCCGTCACCGGCGACCCGCTAGAGACCGAGCCCGATTGCGTCTACATCCCCGGCCAGAAAGCCGAGCCGGTTGTTTAGCGGTCGCCGAACCCGTGGGTGGCACGGACACTTTCCCGCAAGCCGCGTTGCCATCGAGAAAAACATTGCCGGGAAAGGTGTCCGTGTTGCGCAGCAACGAGAGGCCCTTCGCACCGCCACCGATCCTCTTGTGGCTGCGCCACACGGACACATTTGCCGAACATAGGTCTTCAAGTGGCAACGCCTTTTGCGGCAAAGTGTCCGTGCTACCCGTTCCCATTTGGCCGCTTATCGGCCCATGGGTACGGCACGGACTGAGATGTTGCGGCGTGGCGCGGGAACTCTTGGGAGTTCGGGGCCGTCTAACGTGTCCTCGGGCGGGTCGGGCAATTCCATGATCGGCGGAAGTCGCTTCGGCAACGGCGCTTCAGGCGGCTCGTCCGAGGACGAATCGCTGATCGAAGATCTTCCCGGCATGGTGTCAGGCGACATCGTGCCACGCAGCATGTTGTCACGCCGCATGGAGCGCCCGGACGGGGGTGGTGGAAGTTGACGGGCGGTCGATGGCGAGGCGGAATCTTGGATGGTCGCGCGACCCTGTGGCTGACTGGCCTGTGGCTGACTGGCCTGCGGTTCTTGGAACGGCGGCGTCGGACGACTTCCCAATCGTGGTCCGACCTTGGGTTGCTGGAACGTTGGCCCCGGTTCGACCCGACGGGACGGCGATCTCTCGACCGGTCGGTTGACGGGCGGAGCGTTTTGGGCCAATTGGCCTTCGACTCGGCTGAGCCAATACCGGGCGTGCCTCATGGCGGGGTTGGCCTTCAGAGCCATCTGGAAATGATGGCCGGCCGCCTGCAACTCACCCTCGCCTTTGAGCAGAAAGCCCATGTTGTAGTACGAGACGGCCTCGTCATTCACCGCGCGGAGATGATTGAATGCCTCGTCGAAGCGATGCAGGTGGACTAACACCACGGCGACATTCGCGCGATAATTTGCCTGCCTCGGCTGCAATCGGACGGCCTGTTCGAGTGCCTTGACCGCCTCCGCGAACATTCCACGCGAGCCGTAGTAAGCACCCATGTTGTTGTAAACGGATGCATTGTCGGGATGGGCCTTCAAGGCTCGGAGATACAGGGCGAGCGCTTCTTCATGTTTATCCAGGCGGCTTTTGACTCGTGCCAGGCCCAGCATGGCGGCCAGATTGTTGGGGTTATCGTCAAGAGCCTTCTGGTAGCTGTCGACGGCCTCTGACAATCTGCCCGACTGCTCGTAGAGGCGTGCCACGGCCGCATAAGTATTCGCTTTGGAACGGACTTTGGTAGATAGGGAGAGCGGGTCGTTTTCCGACGTCGGGGGTTTCTTCCGCGGCTTGAAAAGATTGGAGATCTGCTTCGTACCGCGTTTGAAGCCCGAGGAGACCGACTTGCCAAACGATGGCTTTTCTTCGGGGGCGCCGTATTGCTGTGCAAGTCCCCTGGAGAGCGTGGGCGCACACAGGCCGAGGGCCATTGCGGCGATCAACGCTCGTTGTTTCAGGGAAACGACTGCCACGCTACACCTCCGTGTGTCGATTGGCGTGTGTCAAGTTGGCGTGTGTCAAGTTGGCGTGTGTCAAGTTGGCCAAGGAACCATCGCCGGCTGCCTGGGCGCAGATCCGCCCGATAAACCGGGTTCCGTGACCCCAACCGTAGAAATCGACCGTTGATAGGGCGACTCTACAATCGATTTGCGAAATAAGGTAAGATTTGCCGATTTTAGGAACTTTGCGGGCTGAGTCTCCGACAGCGTGGGGTCTCCGAAGCGTGGGGTCTCCGAAGCGTGGGGTCTCCGAAGCGTGGGGTCTCCGAAGCGTGG
>CAYYOX010000998.1:0-2031 GCA_964473065.1 uncultured Planctomycetaceae bacterium
CCGAAGTCTGTCCGCTGCTGCCGTTCGAGATGTTCAACGTTTGTTGCGACGAGACGTGGGCGCTGGGCACCGGGCCGTCGAAGGAGTTGGCCAAAGAAATCGGCGTCGGCGGAGTCTACGTGCGGCATATCCGCCGCGTGCATGATCTGTTGAAAGACAACTACGGCAAGCGGATGATGATGTGGGGCGATATCATCCTGCAACATCCCGACAAGCTCGATCAAATCCCCAAAGATACCGTCATGCTCACTTGGGGTTATTCTGCGGCCGCGAGCTTCGAGCATCAGATCATCCCGTTCGCCGAGTCGGGGTACGAGTTCTTCGTTTGCCCGGGCATCAACAACTGGAACCGCATCCTGCCCGACTTTGGCACGACGACCACGAACATCCACAATTTTGTCCGCGACGGGGCCAAGCACGGCACGCTCGGCATGTTGAACACGGCCTGGGAAGACGATGGCGAGGCCCTGCAAGGCTACAAGTGGCACGGCTACGCCTGGGGCGCCGAGTGTGCCTGGAACGCCTCGACCACCACGCCCGAGCAGTTCAATCGGCGGATTGGGGCCGTGATGTTCGGCGAAAAGGGCGACCACTTCGGCCAGGCCATCGAGCTATTGGCCCAAACCCATCGTTTGCCCGGCATGGGCGGCATGGGCAACGGCCGCTTCTGGCAGAACGATTTCCAAGTTTCGCGAAGTGTCAAGGTGACCCGGGCGACGGCCGCACGCCTGCTGAAGATCGTCGTACCGGCCATCGAACACCTTCAGGCATGTAAGAAGGAGGCCACGGTCAACGCCGAACTGCTGGATGCCTTTCTGCAAGGCGCCGGACGCATGGAACTGATTGGCCGGCGAATGCTCGATGGATTGAGAGCGGCCAAAGCGTACACCGAGGCTTGCGAAACGACCGACTCGCGGATACGTTTGGTCCTGTTGGCCGAAGTCGAACAACTGGTCAACGACAACCGCCGGGCCCATGCCGAGTTGGGTCGGGAATTTGAGCGGATTTGGCTCTCCGAAAGCAAGCCCTTTGCGCTGGACAAGACACTTGCACGCTATGCGAACGTCGACAAGTGGTACGCCGATCTGGCCGCTCGTGTGGCCGACGCCCGCAAGAAGGCGGAAGCCGGTGAAGCCTTGCCGGCGCCGGAGACGTTGGCCTTGGCCCTGCCGACCGTCTTTTCCCGCCGGTCCCGACCGCACAAGGTCCTCACCGAACCGCTCGGGCCCGATGTGCCTTGGGCCGAACCGACGGCCACGCACCGGCTGGGACTCGCGATCGGCGCCGGTTCGGTCGATCGACACCAGTTGCCGATCGAAGTCGACGTGAGCCTGCCGAACGATCTGGCGTCGAAACCGATTCGAGCGTTTTGCTCAATCGACGGCCAGGATGCCCAAGAGGTTCTGGCCCAACTCGACACTTCTGAAAAGGCCGACACAGCTCGCCTAACCCTGATCATCCCCGGCCCGATCACTCAGCAGACCGCGGCCACGGTGCATGTTTACTTGGGCCTATTGAAGCTGCCGAAGCTGCCGGCCGAGTCGGTCTCGACGGCCAATGCGGGCGGCGGCATGGTCTCGATCGAAAACGACAAGGTCCGCCTGCTGTTGGGTCCCGAGGGCGCTCATGTATACCGTTGGGAAGTCAAATCGCTCGACAACCGCGACTTGACCCTGTCGGGCGAGGCAAGCTACAGCGGTTTCTCCGACACGCGTCACGGACGCAGCGTGCCGCACGAGTTGAAGTGCATAGCCCGGGGACCGGCGTTGGTTCGATACGTCTGCACCGACGCGTCCGGCACGAGCAAGACGATTAGTCTCTTCGGCGGCACGTCGTGGATGGAGGTGATGCTCGACGACCCGGTCGACTACTACTGGGATTTCGACACTCCGGCAAACTTCGCGGCCGACGGTCCCGCGCCGGGCACGTATCTGTTTGCCAACGACCAGACCGGCCCGGTCGGCAAGCTGGCCGACGGCGTCACGGCCCAAGTCAAGGCGAGCGGCGTGCGTTGGGCGATGAAGTTCAACG
>CAYYOX010000999.1:0-2028 GCA_964473065.1 uncultured Planctomycetaceae bacterium
CCGGTCGGCTGTCCGTTGTGCAGCCAGTTGGCGAACCGGACCGTGTCGTACCACGAAACGTAATTCACCGGTCGGTTACCACGGTTTTCTCGAACCGTGTACTCGTAAGTACCGGGGGCACCGCTCCTACTGATGCCGCCGATGTCATTCCACCCGCCACCCATCGAGGTGTTGTACAGGAAGGCGGGATCATAGGCTGCGATCGCGTTGAGGAACTCGCAGTACTGCGTGTTGGTAACCTCGTACTTGCCGATGTTGTAGACATAGCTCACGCCGCCGTAGCCATGGCTATCGTTGACGTTGCCCGGGTCGCCCACCGGCACATAGTCGATGATGACGGCTTGGCTGGGCGTTGCCAGCAGCGACACGACCATCAATGTAGCGACGAATCCAAACAAAGACTTCTGAAACATGGTTCTTCTCCTAGTGTAAACGGTTTGTGTTAGTGAGCTGGCCTTGCCGATCCAAATGTGTACGATCGGTTTGGCCCAGACGATACCGGACAGCGGCGCGGCGGAGTGACACGACATGCGGCGGGGCAGAGCTGGTGGCCCTAAGATTCGGGCCGCTTGATGCCCAAAGAATTCCCGACCAATCCGCAAGACAGCGCCGTTATGCCCGATGGGCTACGGTGGCGATTCGCTGCCTCACTTTCTTTAGTTGATCAGGTTCGTGGTTGTAGAAACAGATACGATAGCCGCAGGCCGACGGACGCACAGGAGCGAACCCTGCGCGCCGCCGGCCCTACAGGTCAACAGTTGGGGAGGTCTCCCAAGAGAAAATCGTAAGAAAACTGGCTCAAAACCAGGTCGTGGGCGTCCTTCTTGGCGTTGTTGGTTGGAGTGTCCAGTTCGTACAGGGCCGCGGCAAACAGTCCGCTACTGGAACTGGCTGCGGCCGGGGTTACCGTCAACGACCAATTGTTCAACGTGCCGGTGACGCGGTTCTTAACGGTGTCCGTAACCGTCAGCGTCCAGGTGCCGTCGAGCGACTGGCCGTCGAAGGCGTTCGGGTCGACAAGACCCCAAGCCAAGCCATCGTAAGACAGCGACGCCATACTCGTGGGGCTGCTCAAGGTGGCCGTGATATCAGTCGGGCTGCCGTGAGTGATGTCCACTTGCAGGGCCAGGGACCCGATCATCTCGGCAGAGCTGATCGGCAACTCGGAAGTGGCCGGCTTGGGCCCCTTCTTGCGATGCGGATCGGCGATGGGAAGGGGAGTGTCGACGCTCTGGTACACGACAGTCACGCTGTCGTCATCCAGGATTGTGCCGGTGCCCTGGGCGCCCGCCAGCGTGGCGTTGCCGGAGACGTTCGAGAGGTTGACCAGGAACGTCTCGTTACCTTCCTCAAACGTGTCGCCGTTGACGGTAACCGGGACCGTCTGGCTGGTTTGGCCGAGTTGGAAGGTCAGTGTGCCGCTGGTCGACTGATAGTCGTCACCGGCGGTTGCGCTGCCACTCTCGGCAGTGGCAAAGTCGACCGAGATCACGTCGGCAGCCGGCTCGGATAGCGTCACCGTGAACACGGCATCCACCGTCCCGGCGTCCCCTTCAGTCACCGAGACATCGTCAATAGAGATCTCCGGCGTCTGGGGCACTATCGCATGAGTGACCACGACCGACCAGGAGTTGAGCGTGCCCCTGATGTGATTGGAGACGCCGTCGCTGACTGCCAACTCCCAGATCCCTTGGGCATTTTGAAGGTCGAAACTCCCCAGGTTTCCGGTCGGCTGATACGTTCCCGCGTAGGGTGCCGAGCCGTCCGAGATCGAAATGGGGGCCTCGTCGCTGAAAGTCGTTCCCTGTAGGTTGGCTCCGGCAAGCGTTCCTTGGCCAAACAGGCCGATCCTGGTCCCGGCGGGGCTAGTCAACGATGCGTTCAGATCCCCGACACTGCCGTGGGTGATATCCAGTTGCACGTCAATATCCAGGATCGTGGACGAGTCACCCACGTTAAGCTGCTGCAAATGGGTCCGACCGTCCCTGAGCCGCAAGGATTCGGCAAACTGGTAAACGCTCGTGGTAG
>CAYYOX010001000.1:0-2028 GCA_964473065.1 uncultured Planctomycetaceae bacterium
AGGAAGTCGCCCGCCAAGTCGGCGGAGGCCCCAAGAACCGCTTGACCGACATGCTCGATGCGGCGATCAGCAATTAACGCTACACCAACTTCGTTACGCCGGGGATGTCGACCGGGTATTGGCCGTTTTCGTCGGGCAGGGTCGGCGGCTCGGCGTCCCACGTGTAGGCCGACGGCGAAAGGACCTGCTGCGAATTGATTGCCTGATCCCAAGTGATTGTCTGGCCGGTGTGGGTCACCATGCGGCCGAGGATGGCCAACATGCTGCTGATGGCCATGTAGTGACCGTTGTTGATCGTCTCGCCTGAGCGGATCGCGCCGAAGAGGGCCTCGTGCTCGAGCTGATACATGTTGCCGCCGTTACCGCGGAAGCGCCACTCGTTTTCGCCCGTGATGCGATGGCCCAGGATGTTGGCTCGGCCCTTGGTGCCGATGAAGACGTCCTCGACTCCGCCGCTGCAACCGCCCATCTGACGCGTGTAGGAATAGACGGGCACGCCGTTGGCATACTCGTAGCAAACGGCATGGTGGTCGAAGATATCGCCATATTTAGGGTCGGTTCGGACTTCTCGGCCGCCCATGCCCCAAGCCCGCACGGGCGGCTCGTCGCCCATGATCCACGAGGCCTTGTCGAGGCTATGCACGTGCTGCTCGACGTTGTGATCGCCGGAAAGCCAGGTGAAGTAGTACCAGTTGCGCATCTGATACTTCATCTCCGTATCGTCCGGCTGGCGTCCACGATGCCAGAGTGTGCCGGCGAGGTAGGTTTCCTGGATGGCCAGCACATCGCCGATGGCCCCGTCGAGCACCCGTTGCATGGTCTCGCGGACGCCGTGGTGATATCGCCAGCAGAGCCCGGACACGATGTTGAGATTCTTCTCCTTGGCCGCTTTGGATGTTTCTATTACGGAGCGGATGCCCGGGGCGTCGACCGCCACCGGCTTCTCGCAGAAGACGTGCTTGTTGGCGTCGATGCAGGCCTTCAGTTGCACGGGCCGAAAATGGGGCGGCGTGGCCAGCAGCACTACGTCGACCTCGCTGTCGATCAACTTCTGATAGGCGTCGAGCCCCACGAAGCAATGATCCTCATCGATGGCCACCTGCTCGCCCGGCCGTTGTTTCAGGCCCTTGAGGCATCCTTGCAAGCGATTCTCGAAGGCGTCGGCCAAGGCGACCAATTTCGTATTCGGGTCGGCATCCAACGCATTGACTGCGGCGCCGGTACCCCGACCGCCACACCCGATCAGGCCAACCTTCAGCACGTCGTCGCCCTGGGCATGGGCGCTGCGCGCGATCGACAAACTCCCGGCAAGGGCGCCGGCCGTCACGGCCGAGGAGGTCTTCAAAAACTGGCGACGAGAGGAAACGGGCAACGAATTCTCCTGGGGCATGTCTGGCTCCTTGAAGCTTGGGTGGGATGTGGGGTAATGTTTCGGTTTGCGGGAAGGAACAAGTAGGGTGGGTCGAGCAGCGAAGACCCACGCGTCAACAAATGACGAAGCACGAATGACGAATGACGAAGTATGTCTTTTCTCTTCGTCATTCGTGCTTCGTCATTTGTCCACTCGCCAACCATCAGCATAAACCATGCGGCGGCTTCCGGCAAGCTGGGCTGCGGCGGGGCTCAGTCCACCCGGTCGATGTATCGAAGAAAGTCCGTGTCCAACTGCTCCAGATCGCCGAAGACCTGCTCGAACTCGGCTAATCGAGTCTCTGCATCATCCGAGAGCAGGGGTTTCTTGCGAGAAAGGACCTCTAGATACTCGACATACTGCTTCAGATGCTTGTTGATCAGGAAATAGGTCAGTGCCCAGGCCTCGGCGTAGGCGTTGAGGCTCTTCTTCGGGTCGCGGAAGCGGCGGTCGTCGGCCACCAAGGTTTTCAGCGAACTGGCCGGCCGGTGCGGCAGGTATTTCCGAAAAGTGGCTAACCGCGGCCCGTTCAGCGACCCAATGCTTCGCCAGCCTCGCGAGCGGCGCAGATCGGGCGTCTCGAAGTAGACCGCGATGCCTTCGCTGAACCAGACCGG
>CAYYOX010001001.1:0-2018 GCA_964473065.1 uncultured Planctomycetaceae bacterium
CAGGATATGGCAGAGTCATTAATAACCATCCTGGGGTGCCGAATTCGAACCTCCGCTCAACCGCCAGAACCACCGTTTGGCCGCTCAAACGACCGCCTGACCGCTGAAATAACCGTTCAGTTTCAGGGCTCAAGAATGGCATCACTTTCATGTTCCACTCTCGTCAAAGGAAAGGCCCATTCCTGAGGTCCCGTGCTGGGAACTTCCTGCTTGAAGGCCAACATGTCTAAAATGCCTAACACCGCGTTCCAGCGGACCCGGGCCCGCGGCGGCCGCGGTCCCGGTCCGCTGAACTTGGAACGTTAGGCTCTGATTCTCGACTGCGGTAAACTCAAATGTGTCACCTACGGTCAAGATTGTCGGTCCGTATCGCTTCTTCTTCTATGCCAACGAGCTGGGGGAGCCACCACATATTCACGTCCGACGTGACCGTAGCGTCGCGAAATTCTGGCTCGGAAACGTCGCGCTTGTGCGTTCGAGACGATTCAGTGCGCAAGAGCTCGCTCGTATCGAACAGATCGTCCGAGAGCACGAAGACGAGTTGATGGAGGCTTGGAATGGCTTTTTCAGTAACTAACATCGAGCCCCTTGCGGCCGAGGTCACCGTGGGAGAGCATGAGCTATTGGTTGACTTGGTCGATGGCCGCCGAATCTCAGTCCCTCTCGCGTGGTTCCCTCGCCTCTTGCATGCGTCAGTGCAGCAGCGCAACGAGTTTGAACTGATCGGCGACGGCGAGGGCATTCACTGGCCCGCCGTCGATGAGGACATCAGCGTCCGTGGACTCGTGTTGGGCTACCCATCGGTTGAGTACAGAAAGGGCGCCTAACAACTCATTTCAGCGGACCCTCACCCCTGCGGGGTGTGGTCCGCTGAACTCGAACCGTTAGGTGGTCCGCGTATCCGGAGAAGTTATGAGTTTCGACATCTTCAGCTTCACCGCCACGGCCCAAAGATTCGTGGAGGATTACTGGCTCCCTCTAGCCGTGGCCTTGTTGTCGTTTGCTCATACCCTGTTCCATGCAATTCCAAAAACGCGCCCAACCGTCCTTTTTGAGCGTTTGTATTCTGACAGGTCGAGGCCAATCTCGTCTCGAAACCTGGCCTTCTTTCTCTGGGCACTGGCGGCGACGATCGCCAACATCGGTGGTATCAGGATTTCTACCGGAACCTATCGTTCTGTTTGGGATGTTTTTCTGAGTCTAGGGCTGGCGATGTTTGCGCTAACCCTTATCCTCGCAATAGAGGTTACGGCGTCAATAATTCGCGATCGGCGGTCCCGTGGCACGAGTCTGACCAATTGCCCCCCGGCACGAAGGCTTGGGCTACAAGCGATGGTGACAGCATCCGTTTTCGTAGACTTTGTCCTATCTTTGATGTTTATCTTGTACGTACTGGAAGTGCAGTGAGTCACCTAACACTTCGTTCCAGCGGACCCGAATCCGCGCGGGGCGCGGCTTCGGTCCGCTGAACTCCAACCGTTAGGCGGTCTTACGGCTGAAATCCGCCGTTCAGGCACAGCCAATCCCACGAATACGAAAGGCAGAACATACTAGACCAAGCAAGGAGGTTTTTGGGGAGCGAAAACTCCGGAGCAGCGTTCTTCGGCGGTTTCATCTGCTGACAGATGTCAGCTCACGACCAAAGATGTCGAGAAAGAGGGTGAACCTATGAAGGTAAAAAACAATTCGGGGGCTCCTCAATTGCGTAAAACCAATTGGAAGCAGCTATTCCTAGTGGTTCTGCACTGCGTCGTTTTGTTTCTCTCGGCGACAAGCCAGAGTTTCACAACAACTGCCGGAGCCGCCGCTAGGGCGCTGCCCAAAACCTCCTTTAGTCCCACTACCCAGGTATCTTCTGAAACCGTATGCCGGCAACTTCCGTGAATTTCTTTTGCCCATCTCACCCATCGCAGAGCAAGTCATACGGTAGGCCCTGCATAATTCAATCGCAAAATAGCCTGTGGCCTAACAGCCAATAGAGGCGCGTTGTCAAGAGACACAGTTCTCCTTTCCAACCC
>CAYYOX010001002.1:0-2018 GCA_964473065.1 uncultured Planctomycetaceae bacterium
TAATAGGACTTCACGCCCAATTGCCGCGTGTCGCAGTCGGAGATCGCCACAAGCTGAATGTCTTTGGGCGATTGTCGCATCACGCCCTGAATCCGGTTTCCGCATCCGATCACGCCCGTGCGAATGCGGTCGTTGGCCCCGGGCGCGCCCGGCGCGGCCAGCACGCTTCGCGGAACAAAGCAAGGCACAGCCAAACCGGCCGCCGCCGCTTTGAGAATGTCTCGGCGAGACAGTTTGTCAGAACGTTGCATCATAGTAACCTCCGTCTAATGGTCGATCTTGTCGAGCCGCTGCAATTCGTTTTCACTGGTTCCGATCAAATCTGCCACGGCACGCGCATCGCCCGGCTGAGTCGACGGGAAGCCTCTTCGTCTCCGATGATTTCCTCTTTGATCGGGTCCCAGACAATCCTTCGTCCGGTTCGGATCGCGATATCCGAGATATGGCATAGGCTGTCCGTGCGCACGGCATCGTCAATGTCACAAACGGGCTGCCTGCGAGTTCGCACACACTCGATAAAGTTCCTTTCCTGCCCGCTGCCCACCGGCAGGCGGACCGCGTTGGGGCCCAACTTCGCCTCGCACAGCGACTTCGGCTCCGAGCAGTACTCCCCGCTGTAGGGAATGGCAATCCAGCCCTCGGATCCGATGAACTGCACGTAATTCCCCGCGACGCCAAGCATTTGCGGATAGGGATTCTTGTTCTGGTCATGGGCAAATCCGGGCGGCTCGTCCTTGCCCATGGTGTGCGAGAAGAACGATATCGTGACGCCGCTGGCCAATCGAATCCGGACGTCCCAATGGAAGATCGCATCGTTGACGCCCTCCGCGGGAGTGGGGATCACGCCGGTCCCTTCGACTTCCCAGGGACCGTCCAGGTGCGTATCGAAGGCCCATTGCATCAGGTCCAGCGGATGGGCGCCCCATCCGGCAATGAAACCCAAGGAGTAGTCGTAAACGTGGAACCAGTTGTGGCCCGATTCGTGACATCCCACGTGCGGCCGCCATGGCGCGGGACCGAGCCATAAATCGTAGTTCAACCCCTTGGGCGCCGGCGTCGGTTGCGGTGGAACCCCATGGATATAGCGGTGTACTTTCGGGTCCGAACTGGGAACCCACGCTCCGTTGCTATAGCGCACCCCAATCCTGTCCATGGTCGGAGCCTTGACGCGAATTTCGCGAAGCTCGCCCACGCGCCCGTTGCGGATCAATTCGCAACCGAAGCGGACGGCGGCGTTCATCCGGGCCTCCGAGCCGTATTGGAACACACGCTCGTATCGCTTGACCACGTCGCGACAGATCTGGTCCTCGGCAATGCTCATCCCCAGCGGCTTCTCCACCGAAACGTCCTTGCCGGCCTTGGCCGCCATCACGGCCATCGGTACGTGCCAATGGTCGGGCGAGGCGATGCTCACGGCATCGATGTCGCGACGATCCAAGATTTCGCGAAAATCGACGTAGGCCGAGCAGTCCGTGCTGCCGTAGTGCTTATCAACCATGCTCTTGGCCGGGTCGCGCCGTTGGTCCCAAACGTCGCAGACGGCCAAGACCTGTGCATCGGCACACGACAATGCCTCCTGCATGTTGCCGCGTCCCCTGCCCCCCATGCCGATATAAGCGAGAGTGACCCGCTCGCTGGCCGGCGGCCGTCCCTCGGCTCCCAAGGCGCTGGACGTAATAACGTACGGCGCCGCCAGGGCGGCTGCGCCCGCTTTGAGGATGTCGCGACGAGACAGTGTTTTTGAACCGTGCATGGCAGTAATCTCCAAACTTCTTCGGTGTGATGCCATCCCATGGGATGGTCTAATAGTCTTGCTGCCCGACTGTGCAATCGAGCTGGGCGCCGGGCATGTCCATCCGCGGACGACGCTCCAGTCGTCGGGCGATCGGCTCGAAAGTGGCCAGGATGGCCTGATAGTCGGGGTCGGTCGTGTCCTGGAAGATCGGCTTGCCGCACCGCTCGGTCCCGCCGGCCGATTGGGCCAAGGGGGCCAAGAGAAAACTGTTCAACTGAGGATT
>CAYYOX010001003.1:0-2011 GCA_964473065.1 uncultured Planctomycetaceae bacterium
AATCAGTTGGCATTGACATCGACAAAGTGAACACCCCAGGTCGGGAGTCTTTTTTGGGAAAGAGACTCTCGGCCCCTTCAATCCTTCGACTCGCCCGCCGAATCGTCCCCGTTATACGGTAGCCAATAGCCGGTCGACAGCCGTAGCAACCGGCCGGCTTCCCGCAGGCTGCCGGTCCTTCCCGCTGACAGGGCCAAACTCGTAAAGCCACTCGATCTTTGCCGGCATGGTGTGCACGGCGTTCCCTTTCGAGGGCACAGTTTTCGCTGCCGGGGCGTCGAACGTCCAATCGGAGGCGTTGTCATGATCCGTCCAGCCGACGCGCCGAAGAACGTCTGTCGAGGCCGAGACGCTCGAAACGGCGGATCCGCTCCAGGTTGCTTCCACGCGAATGCCCGTAAAACCGCCGATGTCTACCTGAAACGAGGCAAGTTCAGCCGCGTCGTAACCCCAAACGACAAAGTCGACCAAACCGCCTTGGTCGTCGATGATCATCACCCAGCCCACGTCGGCCGATTGCCAGGAGATGTTATCGGGCCCCGAATCGGGTCGGTAGAGTAACTCGCCGGGGGCCATTGAGTCGGGAAGGTTCCACAACGGCTTGTGCACGTCGTTGATCGCGCTGTTTTTTGCGTCGTTGGCTGCGACGACCCAACCCAACGTGCTCAGCGTGTTGCTCGAAACGTTCTGAATCTTGATCCCATCGGGATTCCCCGTGTCGGCCTCAGTGACGAGGACCGGGGATGCTTGATTCAAAAGCATTAAGGCGTCGGCCGGTTGGGTCTGGTTGTTCCGAGCGATCAGCGTGTCCAGCGAGTTAACCCGTTGATCGCGGTTGAAGTCGTAGTTGTCGTCGATCGGCGCCGGGTCGAAGAAGGGCCGGGGATTGTTGCGGGTTTCGAGAACATCCGAGGCGTCGACCTGTGCATCGGTGCTCGAGTTTCCCACTTCCCCGATCGCGTTGCCGAAGTAGAACACGTCGGCCTGGGGGAGTCCCGTGTTGCCGTTGGCTAGCACGGTGAGTTGCACCCATTGGTTCTGGATGTCATTATCGCTGAACGTCAAGGTGATTCGATCGGAACCGTCCACGCCCTCACCCGGGCGTACGTTCTCAACGACAGGCGTCGGACCGACGAGCCAACTGCCCGGATTGTCGTCGTTGCCGACCTTGACCGCAAAATCGGCCGCCGAGATGGATGCGGGATTGGCCAAGTCATAGATATCGATGACGATCCCGTTGATACCCTTCACGTAGCTCGTGTAGTTGGCAAACGACGCTGGCTCGCCCGGCAGCAGGGCGACCTTGTCCGGCGCGATCGCGTCGAAGTCGGTGCGGCCTTTCGCTTCGTCGTCGTAGGACGAGTCGTTGTAGAACACGTGTCGGCCGGCGATCGACGCCTCGGAACCTACAGAAACTACGCTTCCGCTGATCGAGTAGTAGCCGAGGCTGCCGTAATCGCTGTAGCCGGTGGCCGGGTCACCCTTGCCGACGCCCTCGACCGAAAGGTAATAAGTGCCCGCCGTCACGTTCACACTGAGCGAAGCGTCGAGTTGATCGGTCGGATTGCTCGAGGCGACCAGACTGCCGTCGATGTCGTAGAGTTGGGCCAGGATGTCGAGGTTCGGGCTGCGATAGAAGGGATCGATATCCAGCGTGATCGTGCCGGCGCCCGTTTCGAAAGCAAAGTAGTCGATGTCGTCGGTCTGCTCGATAAGCCCATCGTCGAAAACGGTCGTCGGATCCAGCGTCTGCAGCGGACTGGCCGTGGCCATGGCGTCGCCGTGATCGTCCGCCCGGTAGCCGAAACCGTTGTAGGTACTAATGATTGCCAAGTCATCTTCGGTCTGGTTGGCGTCGGCGTATTCGCCCTTGCTCCACTGGACGAGGCCTTTATAGTATCCCGCGCCCATGATCGGTGCCCAGCCGGTCTCTCCGCTGCCGTGCCCCTTATAATAATCGTAACCGTTCACGGGTCTCAGAACCATTCTGAGATGTTTTGCCGCTGAACGA
>CAYYOX010001004.1:0-2006 GCA_964473065.1 uncultured Planctomycetaceae bacterium
GTTGACGCGGAATTCGCCGCTGAGCGGCTGACCAAAGGAATCGTATCTTCGTGCGTAGATGCCGTACCCGTATCCCAGCGCTCCTTCGGCCTCTTCCTGACCGTAGCTGGCCCAAGTGATCACGAAGTCGCCGTCGTTATCCATCGCCACCGACGACCACTTCTGCTCGTCTTCGGTGTAGAGGTTCACGCGGAAAGGATCGCTCGTCGGCGTCCCGTCGGCATGGTAACGCCTTGCATAGATATCCTGCTCCTCGTTGACCCCGTCGCCGTCCATGTCGCGGTAATTGGTCCAGGTGACGATAAAGTCTCCGTCCGAGTCCGTGGCAACCTGCGCATACCGCTGATCGTCCAAGATGAATTCGAATTCCTCGGCAACCGGCGTGACCATGAATGGTTGCGGCGCGGTATCGGCCGCCTGTCCGTCGGCGTCAAACATCCGCACCCAAACGCGATCACGTCCCAACGTCGCGTTGTAGGAGGTCCAAACGACTACGTGGTCCCCATCGGCGTCTGCGGCCACGGCGCCGGGACTCTCCGGGAACGACCGCCCGTTGATCCCGACATCCACCACGGGGTTGTCGTCGAACGTTTTCGGCACCAGGACGAGGAGCCGGTACCCTTCGGGGCCTGGAACGGTCATCACGCTTCCCGGCACGCCGTTGAAATCACCGTCCAATTCGTTGATTCCGTCGTTGATCTCGTCGCGCACGGTCAGTGTGTAGTCGCCTTCCGGCAGGGCCGGGCTTCCAGCGTTCAGGCCGTTCCCGTCCAAGGTCAACACGGCTTCGTACTTTCGCGTTGTCGGGTTGAGCCCGAAGGTCACGTCGGTAATGGCGCCGAGGATTTGCGTTCCATTGCGTGTCAACACCCAGTTGGCCGGATTCAACACGCTGTCGATGCCCTGCTCTCCGCCGTCCGTCGAGAGGTTTTCCCCAAAGGCCACGATCAACTCGGAGACACTCCCTTCCGCCGGGTCCAGCACGTCCAGGTTCAGGATGCGAGTCCGGTCCGACCTCATCACGTCGGTAACCAAGGGACCGTCGTAGTCCGCCACCACGGCCCGATCACTGCTGAGCATTTTGTAGACTTCCGTGGTCCCGGCAACGGTCCCCTCGCCGGTCCAAGCCACTACAAAGTTCCCCTCGCCGTCGGTGTCGACCGAAGCGAGCCACTGCAATCCTTGCGTCGCGCTGTTGACGCGCGCCTCGGTTCCCAGTCGCGTCAGACCCGCCTCAGGGATAAAGATCGGATTGTCGTTGGCGTCTGTAACGGGATCCCCGTTGGCGTCCAGAACAGGCACCATGGTGATTCCGCCGTAGGCAAATCGCTGGTAAAACACACCCAGTTCCGATTCGTCCACCTGCGAGGGCTGTTCTCCCCGGCCGCTCCAGGTGATCACAAAGTCCTCTTGATGATTCATCGAGATCGAGGGGAACATCTGGTCTCCGTCCGTCGTCGTGTTCACCAGGATTTCCGGAGTCAAGTTGCCAAGGTAGACGAAAAACGGCGGATTGTTGACCGGGTCGTCGAAGTCGAGGATCGTGAACACGTTCTGGCCGAACATCCGCATGTACACGCCATAACCGTCTCCGTCTTGATCACCCGCGCTGGTCCAGGTGACCACGTACCTCTGACCGGTCGGATCGATCACGATGTCGGAGTACATCTGATCGCCCAAGGTGCGGGTGTTGATCATCGTTTCGGGTAACTGCGACGTCCCATCCGGTGCAAATGCCCGGGCGAATACATCTTCGCCGGAAGTATACTGATCGCTGGTCCAAGTGACGGCGAAGTCGCCCTCCAAGCCCATCGCCACGCTGGGGAATCGCTGGTTTCCGTCAAAGGTTTGGTTGATAAGGAACTCGGTATCGGGCTGAGCCGGCAAGGGAGACGGCACCGGCTCTCCTCGGGAATCGTATCGCCGCGCATAAACGCCGTACCCGAAGCCGAGCTGTCCGGTTTCCGATTCCTGCCCGTAGCTGGCCCAGGTGATCACAAAGTCGC
>CAYYOX010001005.1:0-1989 GCA_964473065.1 uncultured Planctomycetaceae bacterium
GTAGAAATAGGGCGTGTACGCCTCGAACTCGGCCGCGCATGTGTCGACCGCCTTGAACGTGGTCACGATGCCGCGATCCTTGCGATTCTGCCGGACCTCCATCTCGGTCGTGCCGAACAGCACGGCCAATTGGCGATCGGAGAAGCCGAATTGCTTGGCCTTACGCAACGCGGCGTCGTCGACGGCCGTCAGGCTGCCCAACTCGCTCAGCTCGGCTTCCAGTTCGACAATCTCCAACAAGTGGTCGAGGAACCAGGGGTCGATGGCCGTGATCTCGTAGATCTCGTCGACCGACATGCCGGCCTTCAGGGCATAGTTGAGATACCAGATCCGCTGGTCGTTCGGCGTGGCCAGCTTGGCTTGGATCTCTTCGAGCGTGGGCTGCTCGTCGGTTCCCCAAAGGTCCTTGCCGTCGCTGCCGAACCCGAACCGCCCGACTTCCAACCCTCGCAAGGCCTTCTGCAGCGATTCCTTGAAGGTCCGCCCGATGGCCATCGTCTCGCCGACGCTCTTCATCTGCGTGGTCAAGACGGGATCGGCCTCGGGAAATTTCTCGAATGCGAACCGCGGTATCTTGGTCACCACGTAGTCGATCGTCGGCTCGAAGCAGGCCATCGTCTCGCGCGTGATGTCGTTGGGCAACTCGTGCAGCAGGTAGCCGATGGCCAACTTGGCGGCAATCTTCGCGATCGGAAAACCGGTCGCCTTGCTGGCCAAGGCACTGCTGCGGCTGACCCGAGGGTTCATCTCGATGACGATCATCCGCCCGTCGTCCGGATGGATGGCGAACTGGATGTTCGACCCGCCCGTCTCGACGCCGATCTCGCGAATCACAGCCAACGAGGCGTCGCGCATCCGCTGGTATTCCTTGTCGGTGAGCGTCTGGGCGGGGGCCACCGTGATCGAATCGCCCGTATGTACGCCCATGGGATCGAAGTTCTCGATCGAGCAGATGATCACGACGTTGTCGTCCTTGTCGCGCATCACCTCCATCTCGTACTCTTTCCAGCCCAAGGCCGACTCTTCCAAGAGCACCTGATTCACCGGCGATTCGGCCAGTCCGCGGGCGACCAACCGGTCGAACTCCTCGCGGTTGTAGGCGATGCTGGACCCGGCCCCGCCGAGCGTGAAGCTGGGCCGAACGACGCACGGCAGGCCGATCTCGTCGACCACCCGGCGGGCTTCTTTCAGATCGGTGACCGTTTCGCCCCGGCAGACCTCCAGGCCGATCTTCTCCATGGCCTCTTTGAACTGGTCGCGCTGCTCGGCCTTGGCAATCACCTCGGCCGTGGCCCCGATCATCTCGACGCCGTATTTCTCGAGCACGCCGTGGTGATCCAGTTCCATGGCCAGATTCAACCCGGTCTGGCCGCCGAGCGTAGGCAGCAACACGTCGGGCCGCTCTTTCTCGATCACCTTGGCCACCGTCTCCCAGGTGAGCGGCTCGATGTAGGTGCGGTCGGCCATCTCGGGATCGGTCATAATGGTCGCCGGATTCGAGTTGACCAGCACCACCTCATACCCTTCTTCCCGAAGCGCCTTGCACGCCTGGACGCCCGAATAGTCGAACTCGCAGGCCTGACCAATAATAATCGGCCCGGAGCCGATCAGCAAAATCTTATGAATGTCGTCTCGACGCGGCACGGCAGGATTCCTTTTGTCCGTTTTCGTGAGGATTTGTACCGGCTGGGCCCTCTGATGGAGCCGTTTTGTGTACAAAATCTCCCCATGTTAGCACGGCCAGGGTGCGATTCACAAGGGGGCGGGAAAAAGGGTAGTGGTACAGTTTGAAAAGCGCCAAGGGGAAAATGGAGAAAAGCGGGGCTTTTTGGGCCCGGACTGGGCACGGAGAGGACTAGCGGGGCTGCTAGAACAGCTTTTTCTCGTCTTGAGTATCGCCCGCTTCGATCACCCGGGGCACCTCAATCTTTAGCCCGAACTTGTAGCTGATTTCCGGTGTGGCGTTGCGGTATCTCCTTTGGCCATAAG
>CAYYOX010001006.1:0-477 GCA_964473065.1 uncultured Planctomycetaceae bacterium
CGCACCACGTCGTGCGGTCGGGTACCTGGCCCTTACGGAGCGTGAATGCGAGCTTGTCGTGCTGGGGCTGGAGGATGGCGAGTCGAAAGCGATCAAAGACCAGAAGCCACCGCGACACCAGCGAGCCGATCAGGTGTTGACTTCCTACCTGTTTGGGCTTCCGAGTGCAAGCGACGATGCAATCAGGGACGCGATCGATCGATATGCCGAGCTTACGAGTAAGGCATCTCTTGACACCGCCGAACAGGAGGAGTTGGCAGAGCGCGAGCGGTACCTCGATAGAGTTCTTGGAAGTCCGGGAAGTGAATTGGAGCTGCGCGTGACGGAGGCGGTCGGGCAGGCACTGAAGGAGTTTCGCGACGAGAGGTTCGCAAAGTCAAGCAAGAGGGAACGGCTCTTGGAGCTTGAGGCGCTGAATCAGCTTCGGAGGTTACTCGGGGCAGGAGAATCGTGATGCGTCACATCATCTTTCCCGAG
>CAYYOX010001006.1:487-1989 GCA_964473065.1 uncultured Planctomycetaceae bacterium
CCCCAATGGCAGGACTGGCGCACCCGATGTGAAGAGGAGAAGGCCAAACTGATCGCCTTGGTGCAAGGCGGGAATGACCCTGACATCGACAAAGGACTGTACAAGAAACAGAAAGTCAACATGCTAATGGACTACGATGGTCCGTTTCGAGGCAAGTGTGCTTACTGTGACCGTGACATACACAACCAACACGGAGACGTTGAACACTACCGGCCAGAGTGTGCGGTGACCGACATCGATCGGAAGCCTGTAAAGCGGACGATCAATGGCCGGATTGAAACGCGCCCTGGCTACTATTGGCTGGCGTACGACTGGACCAACCTCCTGCCGAGCTGCATCAGGTGCAACCAGTCGAGCATACAATTCACAGAGGGCAGACTGATCGGGAAATGGGATCGGTTTCCGGTGGTCGACTTCCGGGCGTGGGAACCCGGCGAAGAGGATGATGAAGAACCTTTGCTGATCCACCCGGTAAAGATGAAGCCATCCGATCATCTCGTCTTCGATCCAAACGGCGTTATCGGATGGAACACCGATTGCGGCGAGACTACCGTTAGAGTGCTGGGATTGAACGAGTACGGTTTGCCGGGCCGAAGGAAGGATCGGTACGAACTTGTTCGTTCACATGCGGATAGTTTCTTGAATGCACATCCTCACGATAGGGGAAGTGAAGGAACGACAGAAATATTTGAAAGACTGGCTCGGATCAAACAGGGTTACGGTGACTTCGCGGTCTACGCGCTAATGGCGATCAAAGACGCGGTCAAAGCAAAAAAAGACAAGGTCAACGCAACGCAGGATGCGATTGACCAACTGGGGACGATCGCAAATGGCGCTTGACACTTATGGCCGAGACAATCATGGATGGATCGACTCCGTCGCGTCTCCGGCGTTCGTATTGCACGAGTGTGCTGTCCAGCAATCGCTGGAGCGAATACGCAAATCTGTGCCCGCAAATGCCGTTGTGCTGTACACCGCCAAGGCGTTGCATGAAGTTGTCCCCACATTGTCAGGCTGGGTGGACGGCTACTCGGTCAGCTCGGTTTTCGAGGCGCGGCACGCTCGGGAGTCCGCTGGCTCAGGTGTTCTCGTCCAATACGTCAGCCCTCTGCTGCGTCGGAACGATCTCGCCGAAGTAACTGACCTGTGCGATAGGGTAACGCTTAACTCGACCCAACAACTCGACCGATTTGGCAGGCAAATCGCAGATGCGAGTGAAGTCGGTCTTCGGGTCAACCCAGGATTATCGTTCATCCACGACGCAAGATACGATCCGTGCAGACGGGGCTCAAAATTGGGAGTGCCGCTTCAGGAATTCGCCGAAGAGTTGCGAGCAGAGCCACTTCGTTTTGCGTCCGTGTCCGGTGTCCATTTCCATACAAACTGCGATTCAGATGATCTCAGCGAACTAGTCGATACCATTGGCCGGATTGAATCCGCGCTGGGTGACCATCTCAAACGTTTCCGGTGGCTCAACGTAGGCGGCGGCTACTCGTTTGCAG
>CAYYOX010001007.1:0-1977 GCA_964473065.1 uncultured Planctomycetaceae bacterium
TCGATTACCTGGGCGTGCCCCGCCGGACCCGTGATTTCGGCGACGCGATGATGGGCATCTGGCAGCAATGGCGAGCCGGGATCGAGGGCACGATTTCGTGCTTAAAACGGGCATTCCGGCTGGCTAGGTGCTGTTTTCGCGGATTTAAGAATTTCGCCTCGGCCATCGGCAGCGCGGTCTTCTGCCACAACCTGACGATCCTGGCGAAAACCTCGGGAGGCTGACGCACATCCCACGAAAACTTCGAACGGGAGACCAAATCATAGGGCGACGTATGCGCGAATACCCGCGATAACGTCCTACGATGCCGGAAAACCTCATGCCGAGACAACAACTGCCCCAACTCTGCGTCCAAACGCACCATCCCCGGCGAAGAACAGACTATTATCAACAGGAACTATCTAGGAGACGATGGGCCTGCCGCTATCGTAATTCGTGAATATCTCATGCCAGTGGAGGGTGAGGATGGTGTACTGTTTCCCGCTACGTTTGCCGCCGGCGACGGCTTTGCCGGCGGGTATAACATCGATATTGGCGCGGACGGAACCAATGTGTGCTTGATCGACAGCGTAGGCTCGCAGGCTAATCGTATCGAGCCACTATTCGCTGAAGAGAAGTACACGCATCTTGTTCCGCAGATCGTGGTGAAGGCCGGTGAGAAGGAAGTTAGTATTCTTGAAGCCGGGCATCGGGCGGGTGATGCGCTAGTCCGCTGCTCGGAATTGCAGCAGCAACTGCATGATGCATTTCAGTCGCAGCTGAAAGGCAATGATGAACCGTTAGCGAAGATCGCGCCAACGTCGCTGGTGTTTGGCGTCTGGGATTCCCGCGATACGCAGGCGAAACTGCCGAGACTGATAGCCTCAACTATCCGCGCGTTTGACGTAAAGGAGTTGAAGCGTGGAGCGGTCTACATTCCGTCCGTCAATTACGCTGATCTCGACGTTTTCAGCGAAGCGGACAAGGCAAAGGCGGAGGGTGACAATAAGAGCCCTCTTGCGAAACGAGGGTTTGTGCACAATCCCGCCTCTGGCTCCCATGGCGGCGTCATTGCCGCGGGAGGAATCCGTCGCGACGCCACGTTGGGGCTTGCCGCTCTGCGCCTGCTTAGAGCCAACGAAGATGATGACAAGACGATGGCGTTGCGACGCTATATTCTTGGTCTTGCGCTTACTGCATTCACGTACAATTCATCAGGGTATCTTCGGCAATGGTGCCTGCTGGTTCTTAACCCAAACAAGCCCGCTGAGTCTGTCGAAGTCTATTCGACCGGCGAGCGCAAGCCAGTAGAGATCAGACACGAAACGGCAAGTGAGTACGCTACCGCGGTATCTGAAGAGTTCGGTGTCGGAGATAGTAGGTCGGTTGACTTCGACAAGGAACTCGCGAAGAGGGATGTTACGGGTGACGACAATAAGAAGACAAATGGAAAGAAGACTGTAAAGAAGAAGGCGGCGAAGAAGAAGGCCGCGAAAAAGTCCTAGACTGGATGACGGGAGTTAAGATGATGTCGTACTTATGTTTATCCGTCACCTTCCTTGACGGAACCTATCACGGTCGCCGGAGCCACCATGAACCGGAGTGGCCCCCGTCTCCGCTTCGTGTGTTTCAGGCACTCCTTGCTGCGGCGGCAAGGCGCAGTAACGTCGATGTGGTCGACAGCGCACTCTCGGCGGTACGCTGGCTTGAGCAGCAATCACCGCCCATGATCGTGGCTGCCACCGGGCGACCAACCGAATCGCCGTATCGTCTCTACGTGCCAGACAACGTTGGCGATAAGGTGGCTGGTTCGTGGGCCCGGGGCGGCCAAGCTACCATCGCCAAGTACCGGCCTGAGAAAGATGTCTTTCCAATCCGGCTTCCTGACTTCGGGGAAGTCCACTATCTCTTTCCACTTGACAACGGAGGGTATCCGCAACTTGATACACTCGCTGCTGCTGCGCGTTCGATCACGCACCTCGGTTGGGGCGTCGATAT
>CAYYOX010001008.1:0-1975 GCA_964473065.1 uncultured Planctomycetaceae bacterium
CTACCCGAGCGGCTTCAGCAGAGTGGGCTGTGGGACCGGTGTGTTCGGGTTCCGTTCGAACTCGTCTCGCGACAGCGTTTGGCTCGGGTCCATTCGCTCGCCTATGTCGACGAAGTCCGGGCACTGTCGAAGTCGGGCGGCGGCGATCTCGACGCGGATACGATCGTCAGCCCGGCTTCCTACCACGTGGCCTTGGCGGCAGCCGGTTGCGTTTGCGACGCCACCGAGCGATTGATACGCGGGGAAGACACGCAGGCCCTTTGCCTGGTCCGACCGCCCGGTCATCACGCGATGCCCAATCGGGCCATGGGCTTCTGCCTGTTTAACAACGTGGCCGTGGGGGCGAGCACGGCAATCGGCGAGTTAGGGCTCGATCGCGTGCTGATCGTCGATTTCGACGTCCACCATGGCAACGGCACGCAGGCCATGTTTTGGGAAGATCCGCGAGTCGGCTTCCTCTCGATTCACCGCTGGCCCTTTTACCCGGGCAGCGGCCATAGCGATGAAACGGGCGGGGGTGACGGACTCGGCACGACGCTGAACCTGCCGGTCGAGTTCGGTATCTCGCGCGAGGACTACTTGAAAACGTTTCGCTCGGCTCTGCACCGGTTTGCCGAGAAGATTCGGCCTCAACTCGTGTTCGTAAGCGCCGGCTTCGACGCACACTACTCGGATCCGGTCGGCAGCCTGGGCCTTGGGACCGAGGACTACCGCGAGTTGACCGCCGCCGTGCTGGATGTGGCCCGGGCCTATGCCGACGGAAAGGTGGTCAGTGTGCTGGAAGGCGGCTACGATCCTCGCGCGTTGGCCGATTGTATTGAAGTGCATCTGCAAGAGATGCTCGATCGCTCGAAAGACCCGGCGGGAGAAGCCAAGTGAACCTTGCCACGTTCTGTTTTATTGTGGGCGTTTTCGAGTTGCTCTTCGCGATCCCGATGCTGGTCGCTCCTCGTGCGATGACCGCTTGGGTGCGGGAGTTCTACGCCCAGGAGAAGTTGCTGCGATTGGTCTGTGCCCTGTTCTTGATGCTGGCCGTATTGGTCCTGGTTGAGGATCCGAGCGTCGGCACGGATGTGGCGGGTCTGGTGCGACTGGTGGCCTGGGTGACGGCCATCAAGTGCCTGGCGGGTTGCTGGTGGCCGACCTCCAAACTGCAATTCCTTGACCGATTGCTCGGCGCATCCTGGTGGTCGCGAGCGGTAGGTCCCTTGGCCCTGGCCGTCGGCATACTATTCTTCGCGGCTGGCTTCGCGTTGCGATAGGGTAAACATTCTATAAAGCCGCGACCGTTGGTCGCGCCTGAATGCCGCTAGAATACGGCCTGCTCCTCGTCGATGTTCGCGACCAACGGTCGCGGCTTTTTAGGGGGCGCGACCAACGGTCGCGGCTTTATATGCCAACGGAACCACTCCCCGCTGAAGGCGGGGTTTTTGGCTGCCAATTGGAAGTCAGGGGACTGTCGGTAAAGTAGGCTAACTCCGGAAGGTTTTCCGATCGAGTGGTTTGTGGGTTTTCGTGAGATTTTAACGGTTATTCTTATTCTGCGGGGACTGATAGGCCGATTAGGCAGGTGTGAAGTTCCGCGGTGGGTCGTCGGTGCGCACGCTAGTCAGCCGGCCACGGGCGATTATAGGAGGACTAATTCGTGAAACAGACAACTTGGAAAATCTTGGTGGTTGCGGTTTGCTTGGGCCGACTCGTCGGCGCCAATGCCGTGGCGGCGCCGGCTGACACGGCCGAAACCAAGGCTGGCGCCGAACTACTCGTCTCGGACGGCGAACAGACGGAAGTGTTTTCCACCGCCAACCTCGACGGGGCCGCGTTGTACCAATCGGATCAGGCCGCCTATTGGGACGGTCAGGAGTTCAGCGAGTCATCCACTTCGCCGTCCTGCGCGGTCTGCGGGGCGGGCGACACACCGCCGCCGGGTTTTTACACGGATCAATCGGTCCGTGTTATCGTGCGTAGCGGGCTG
>CAYYOX010001009.1:0-1974 GCA_964473065.1 uncultured Planctomycetaceae bacterium
CGTCGAAGGTCTCGGCGACGCGCGACCGCTGACCAACGAATCCACGCGAGATTTCTCCGAAGCCGACCAGCGGGAGCGGTTTGCCCGCGACTTGGCGGCCGCCAGCGTGCCCCGGGTCGAGGGAAACATCACGGCCGAGGATGTCGAGCGAGCCATCGCCCGAAGCGTGGCCGCTTTCCCCGCATGGCGCGACCGCGATCCGCTGGACCGCTCGGGCATCATACTGAAAGCCGCCCAGGTGATCCGCGATCGGCGCGACGAGTTCTGCGGCGTAATGGTCCGCGAGGCGGGCAAGACATGGCGCGAGGCCGACGCCGACATCTGCGAAACGATCGACTTCTGTGAATACTACGCCCGCATGGCCGTGGGACTCTTCCAACCGCAACGGTTGGGCCAGTTCGTCGGCGAGTTGAATCACGCCTGGTATCAACCGCGTGGCCCGGCGGCCGTGATCAGCCCCTGGAACTTCCCGGCCGCCATTTTCATGGGCATGACGGCTGCCGCGCTGGCGACCGGCAACACGGCCCTGGTCAAACCGTCGACGCAAACCCGGGGAATTGCCCAATTGCTTTGCGAGGCCCTCTGGCAGGCCGGCGTGCCGGACGACGTGTTGCAGTTCCTGCCCGGCGCCGGCAGCGTGGTCGGCGCGGCGCTGGTTCGCGATCCGCGGGTGCCGTTGATCGCGTTTACCGGCTCCAAGGAAGTTGGGCTCGATATCCTTCGCGCCGCCGGAGAAGTGCCGGACGGTCAGGGCTTCGTCAAGAAGGTCGTCTGCGAGATGGGTGGCAAGAATGCGGTGATCGTCGACCAGTCGGCCGATTTGGACGAGGCCGTTTTGGGAGTGCGACAGTCGGCCTTCGGCTATGGCGGGCAGAAGTGTTCCGCGTGCAGTCGCGTCATCGTGCTCGACGGCGTCCACGAGACGTTCCTGCGACGGCTGGTCGAATCGACCCGAACGCTGCTGATCGGCGACCCCAGCGACCCGGCCACCGACTTAGGGCCCGTGATCGATGAAAGTGCAGCCGCAAAGATCCGCGAGTACATTGAAATCGGCCGCAGCGAGGGCCGGCTCGAGTTGGCTTGCGACGTGCCGTCGGGCCTCGAAGAGCGCATCGGCAAGCCGTATGTTGCGCCACACATCTTCTCGGGCATCAGGGCCGAACACCGCCTGGCCCAGGAAGAAATCTTCGGGCCCGTGTTGTCCGTCATGCGTGTGAGTTCTTTCGAGGAAGCATTGGAAGTGGCCAACGGCACAGCCTACAAGTTGACCGGCGGCCTGTTCAGCCGCAAGCCGTCGCACCTAGAGGCCGCACGCCGGGAGTTCCGAGTAGGCAATCTCTATCTCAACCGCGGCATCACCGGCGCGTTGGTCGGCCGCCAACCCTTCGGCGGCTTCGGCCTCTCCGGCGGCGGCACCAAAGCCGGCGGCGCCGATTACCTATTAAACTTCGTCGAGCCAAGAACCTGCACCGAGAACACCATGCGCCACGGCTTCGCACCAGGTTTGGATTCGTAAGAGGCACGGCGGGTGCGAGGCATCACGACAAACTAGCATGGAGAATCAAAGGGGAATCAGGAATCAAAGGGGGACAGGCTACTTTACAACAAACAAAGTAGCCTGTCCCCCTTTATCGCTCCTTCATCACGCATGGAAAGTGGCCCCCGGGCCGAGCCATGCGGAAGGTCCAAATTGCATCGACTGGGACGCCTTTGCCAAGGAATTGGTGCCTTCGTGTCGAAGGTGGTCGATTGGCTTGGTCGCCGTGCTCGACGAATCAGGTTTCGAGAAGAGTGGAACCGAAAGCGTCGGCGTAGCTCGGCAGTATTGCGGACGCCTGGGCAAGGTCGAGAACTGTCAGGTCGGTGTCTATCTGGTCGGCGTAACGCCCGACGGCACGTGCCCTTTGGATCAACAGCTGTTCTTGCCCGAGGCGTGGATCAAGGACAAGGTGCGACGTCGCAAAACGCAAGTAC
>CAYYOX010001010.1:0-1973 GCA_964473065.1 uncultured Planctomycetaceae bacterium
GATTGGACCTTCGACGCCCCGGGCACGGGCGGCACTTCGAACGACGGGCTGACGGTTCCGTTTGTCCAGGATTTGGCCGCCGGGCTGGGGTTTGACGCGATAGGCGGCGGCATCGGCGACGCGGTGCAGGCGGACATCGGGACCGAAATGCACGGGGTCAATGCCTCGGTCTACATGCGGCTGCCGTTCGAATTGGACGATCCCTCGGCGTTGCAGACGCTGAGCCTGTCGATCAAGTACAACGACGGTTTCGTCGCCTACCTGGGCGGCCAAGAGGTGGCTCGACGCAACGCGCCGGCAACGGTCCAATGGGATTCCACAGCCACACAGGCCCGCAGCGTGGCCGAGTCGCTCGCGTTCGAGGAGATCGATCTGGGTAATTTCCTGAACCTGCTTCAGCCGGGCAGCAACATGCTGGCCATTGCGGGATTGAACGTCTCGGCCGACGACGGCGATTTCCTGATCCAGCCGATCCTCTCGAGCACGGGGCTGCAATACTTTGCCGAGCCCACGCCGGGTGAGGCGAACGGCGCCGCGGGCTGGATCGACTACGTGCGTGATACGACCTTCAGCGTCGATCGCGGCTTCTATGACGCGCCGTTCGATCTGCTGATCAGTACCAACACGCCGAACGCCCAGATCTACTACACCACCGACAGCAGCGAACCGAGTGAGACCAACGGCACGTTGTATGCCGGGCCAATCCAGATCGCGACCACCACCACCTTGCGTGCCGTCGCATTGAAGGACGGCTACGTGCCCAGCAACATCGACACGCAGACGTATATCTTCCTCAGTGACGTGATCCAGCAGTCGGCAAGCCAGCCGGGGTTTCCCACCGTCTGGGACGGCATCAGCCAGGCCCCGATCTCGGCCGATTACCAGATGGACCCGGATGTGGTGAACAACCCGGCCTATAGCGACGAGATCATCGCCGGCCTGCAGAGCATTCCCACGATGTCGATCGTCATGGAGCCTGGAGACTTGTTCGGGGCTGCGAAAGGGATCTACGTCAACTCAGCACAACGGGGCAGTGCCTGGGAACGGACGGCGTCGGTCGAGATTATCAAGGCGGACGGCAGTCCCGACTTCGCCGTGCAATCGGGGATTCGCATCCACGGCTATTCGTGGCGTTATCACGGCAACACGCCGAAGCATTCCTTCCGGCTGGAATTCAGCCCGCAGCATGGCCCGTCGAAGATGGACTACAAGCTGTTTCCCGACTCGCCGGTCGATCGGTTCGACAGCATCGTGCTGCGGGCCCAAGGCGGTCGTGCCTGGGCCGGGTTTCAGGTCCCCGAACAGTCGCAATACATTCGCGACACCTACGCACGCGATACGGCCCGCGACATGGGTAAGATCGACGGCCATGCCACGTATGTGCATCTCTATCTCAACGGGCTGTATTGGGGCCTTTACAACCCGGTCGAGCGGCCTGATGCCGAAATGGGTGAAGAGTATTTCGGCGGCAGCGAAGAAGACTACGATGCGCTGAATCGTCGCACCTCGACCAACGAGGCCATCGACGGCGATTTGGTCATCTACAACCAGATGATCGCCCTGGCCCAGCAGGGAGTTACCTCGGCGGCCGCCTATGCCGAGATGCAGAGTTATCTCGATCTGGAGAATTTCGTCGATTTCTACCTATTGAACCAGTACGTCACCAATTTCGACGGGCTACAGGGGTTCGACGGCAACAACCAACGCGCGATCGGCAGCCGAGTCGGTGATGCGAAGTTCCGCTTCTTTGTCTGGGACATGGAATACAGCATGTGGAACGCGGGGGATTACTTCAATATCGACTACCCGCCGCCGCCTGCCAGCGCTTCGACGCTCTACACGGCCTTGCGTCAGAACGCGGAATTCCGCCTCTACTATGCCGATCGAGCCCATAAGCACTTGTTCAACGACGGGGCACTGACTCCCGAGAAGGCCGCCGCACGCTGGGAGACCCGAGCCAACCAGATCTACAC
>CAYYOX010001011.1:0-1971 GCA_964473065.1 uncultured Planctomycetaceae bacterium
GTCTCGCGTCGGGCGCACAATTTCGGACATATCAGTCCACATCGAGTCGAACCCCTCGCCGGAAAACGGCCCGCCATAGCCGGCCCCCGAGACGGGAATCCGACCCGTTTCGGCCTGATACCATGTCGTCAGTACGATGTCGGGCGTGAAGTATTCGTCGCCCAGCCGGGCGAACTCGGGGTTGACCACGCGGGTGAGGATGCCCTTGGTGCAATCTTGCACGCAGTTCAGGCACCCTTTGCAGTGGTAGATGTAATCGAGGTAGCCCAGCTCCTCGCGCAAGGCATCGGTCTCGTCGCGATACAGGCCGTAGATGCAGTCGCGCTTCACGCAATTGTGGCAATTGGAACAGTCCTCCCGCCAGTCGACCACGCCCAGCTTTCCCACGGGTCGGACCCGCGGCGGCGCCGGTTCGGTATGGATGTGGTATTTCAGAGGCACGACTACTCGACCCCCAATCCGGATTTGTCGATGACTTCAAGGGCGGCGCCAACGTCTTCGTCGCCACAGATGTGGAACCCACGCAAGCCGTCCAACTCGGACAGTTGCCGAATTGTTTCGGTGGCAATCTCGATCGAGGCCGCACGTTGCGCTGCCGGATCGGCGGCCGAGATGATTCGCTCGATCAGCGCCGCGGGAACGCCCGGCGAGGGACGCTTGGCGGCAAGTGCCTTGGCCAATACGGCGTCACCGAGCGGTTGGATGCCCGCGATGATGGCTGCCTTCTCGTGCAGGCCGCGTCGGGTGACCTCTTCGTACCATGCGCGGAACCGCTCGATGTCGAATACCGGCTGCGTAATCAGGAACTGGGCCCCGGCCGTAACCTTCTTGCCCAGGCGAATCACTTGCAACTCCATCGGATCGGCCATGGGGCTGGCCACTGCACCGAAGCACGTGGGCCTACTGCCGTTGACGCCCTTCTGGCCGATCAGGCTCGCGTCGTCGGCCAGGCCGCGATAGGTGTCCAACAGTTGAATCACGTCGATGTCGAACACGTTCTTGGCCGCATGAAAACTGCCCAAAGTCTGGTGCGTTCCGCTGGTGCACAGCACGTTGCGGATCCCCAAGGCTTGGGCGCCCAGGTAGTCGGAGACCAAGGCGATGCGGTTTCGGTCGCGGGTCACGACGTGCAGGATAGTCTCGACCCCTTCGGCCGCGATCAAGGAGGCCGCCGCCAAGGCCGACATGCCGACCCGATCGCGATTGTCGCCGACCCCCAAGGCATGCACCTTGCCGGCAAATCGCTTGGCGATCTCGACGACCGCTTCCGGTCGGCCCGTGTAGGGCGGCGTGATCTCGGCCAGCAATAACGGCTTGCCCGCTTCGATTTGTTGTTTCAGCTTGCTGTGTTCAGTTGCCATCAGTTATTAGAGCCTTCCTTCTGGCTGGCGGTCGCTTCCAAAGGGCTTTCTCCCAGGGCACGGATGCGTTGGACTGCCTCGGAGACCAGTTGTTTGAGTCGCGCCGGCGGATCGTCGGCCGCACAGTGGATCAGTTCGGCCCGCCCAGGTTCCAGACCGATCTCTTCAATCAGCCGCTGGACCATGGCCACGCGGATCTCCGCCCGATAGTTTCCTTGCCCCAGTTGGCACGTCCCCCGGGGACAGGCCACGGCACAAAGCCCTCGGCTTCCGCCCTCGAAGGCATGCAATAGATACTGCACGTCCATCTTGCCGCTGCAGGGTACTTCGCGAACGACCACATGCACATCGTCCTCGACCCACTGCACGGGAATTTGGCCCCCTGCCGGGACGCAGTTGGTACATACGTAAACGATTACATCAGGAGACATGGCACGTGTTTCTTAAGTTGAGGTACTGGCGAAAGTTGCGTTATTCTGGCGATTTAGGCGGTTCGGACGAACAGTCATGCGAATGCAAGGTTTTGCCAAATCCGCATTTTCTTATACTAGGATTCGTTTATCTAATACTTCCACACGAGAAGTTAAACCTCACTTATACCATGCCGGCC
>CAYYOX010001012.1:0-1959 GCA_964473065.1 uncultured Planctomycetaceae bacterium
GCCCGGCGGACTCGACGTCGAATTGAATCCAATTGCATTGCCTAACACCTCGTTCCAGCGGACCCAAGTCCGCGCATTGCGCGGCCTCGGTCCGCTGAACTCGGACCGTTAGGCGGGAAGCCAACAGCAATGCGATTTTTCGATTTTTTCAGATCCTTTGTATTCATGCCGCTGTGATTCTGGTAGTTGCGTGTAGCCAAGACCAAATAGAACCAGCTGTGATGCCCCCGTGCGAGAGTTTCACTGCCCGGATGAATCTAGTTGACGTCGACACGATATGGGCAGCAGACGCGATTGGCAATGTGCTCTTGGTTATTAAGCAAGATTCAGTATTCGAAATAAACGTGGGTTTTCGGAACCACCATTCGGAGCCGTGCGACCTTCAAACGACGATTTGCGATTCCACCGTTCGCGTCGACGCCCTGTTTTTCGAGACCGCGGGCTTTGCCGATGGCGATGTGCAAGCTCAAGTAATACTCTCGATGGACCCGAATCAACGTTTCCTGCACTGCAACGCCCTGATTGCGGCGCAAGAGAAAAACGATAATGCGGTAGCGGTGTCGTACGTCAACTCCGAACAAACCATGACGTGTTTTCTACGCTCGGTAAATGCTTTTTTGGAAGAGTGCGGAATGAAGACTGAACTCGTGGCTTCGACTATGCCTGTTATTTACATCCCTCTCGAGCCGGAGTGAACAGCGGGAACTAGGCTATGACGCCTAACACCTCATTCCAGCGGACCCTCACCCGTTCCGGGTTCGGTCCGCTGAATTCGGACCGTTAGGCGAATCGGGTTTCGTCTACTGGCAACTATTCCTCTTTGGGGGGAGAAAAAATGAACAGTCGCATCAAGGTAATGGCAATAGTCGTTCTCGCAGTGGCTATCGGAGCCTCGGTCGGTGCACTTGCGACAGATCATCCGAAAAAGACAACCCCGGCGGTTCCTGAAGGCTGGCTGTCTGTGGGTGAAAACCTCGCGATTGAGCTGCAGGAACCGGATGGGTCACACCTTGTCGGTAGGCTCATGGTTTTCGATCATGGCGTCTGGGAACCGTTATATCTAGAAGGGATCCCGCAAGGGGTTCGGCACCTGCAGGGTACAACGGGCTGAAACCAATGATCGCCTAACAGCTCATTCCAGCGGACCCTCACCCCTGCGGGGTTCGGTCCGCTGAATTCGAAACGTTAGGCACACCGGAGGAAGAGAATCAATGCCATTCGTGCCAATCGACATCGAGGAATATGTCCAGCTTCACATGCGCGAGAATCCAGATGAGGATTCGGATGAGCTGAGGGGCCGACTCATGGGGGCCCTTTCCGCATGGAAGGCGGGCGATACATGCGGCTGTGGTAATCCTATCTGGGTCGTCGGATCAGCGACAGCGGGGCATGCCTGTTTCACGTGCATCACGATGGAAGCAGCACCGGATGGTGATTATGAAGTTGCAGACGCGTGCGGAGTCGGTGATGCCTAACACCTCATTCCAGCGGACCCGAGTCCGCGGCGGCCGCGGACCCGGTCCGCTGAATTCGAAACGTTAGGCGTAGTGGCGAATTCCGAAAAAAGGACAGAGCCCTATCTATGAGTGACCAACAAGCCAACGACCCATTACACGGCCAAACCCTGGAAACGATCGTGAATTGCCTAGTAACACATTACGGCTGGAGCGAGTTGGGTAAACGTATCAACATCCGGTGTTTCAACAGTGATCCTTCAGTGAAGTCCAGCCTCAAATTCCTGCGAAAGACACTTTGGGCTAGGAAAAAGGTCGAGGACGAATTCATCGCCATGAATAAGAACCTACGCCGGTGACAATCCATACGTCGCGGGTGGCCCATTTCATTGCTATTACTGATCACACTCGCTGCATTCTGGCCACGGCCATGGCAAATCTGCCTAACATCTCGTTCCAGCGGACCCGAGTCCGCGGCGGCCGCGGCCCCGGTCCGCTGAACTCG
>CAYYOX010001013.1:0-1942 GCA_964473065.1 uncultured Planctomycetaceae bacterium
GATCGTGGAAACTTGGCTGACCGACGAGATGATCGTCGCCTATATCCGGCTGCACGAGTTGGGCCACGCTCATAGCGTCGAAACGTGGCATCAAGGCCAACTGGTCGGCGGGACGTACGGGGTGGCGATTGCCGGGCTGTTCTCGGCCGAGTCGAAGTTCCACCGCATGCGCGACGCCTCGAAGGTGGCCCTGGTGCATCTGGTCGAACATCTCCGCGGGCGCGGCTACACGCTGCTGGACATCCAACAGTTCACCCGGCACATGGCCCAGTTCGGTGCGATCGAGATTCCCCGGGCCGAATTCCTGACCCGATTGGAACGGGCCCTGGAGGAATCGGTAACTTTTGAGGATTTTCCGTAGCGACTGGGACGTTGCGGGGCCCAGATCCAGTGCAAGCGGGTTGTCAGGCCACCCAGGTTGAGTGGTTTGATTCGGCCGGCACTTGTTCGTATATTGAATAGAAGGTGAGCTTCCTCTGTCGGCGGCTGTTTGTATATCTGTTGGATCCTCAATGAAGTACCGTAACATGCGAATTAACCGATGTGGGCCGTGGTCGATTCTGGCTGGCGTTGCACTGCTGATGGCCGGGGCGGTTGATGGCTGGGCCTGCGACACGCCCGTGTATCGCTATGCCATGTATAATTGGCCGCCCGCGCCTTACATTGTGGTTCATTTCCACAACGGTCCAATCGCGGAAGAGGACGAGGCGGTCCATGACTTGTTGCGGTCGGCCTCGCGCGATGAGGCGGATGTGGCCAATGTCTTCCTTCAGATGGTTGACGTCTCTGAGGCCGAACAGATGGAGCAGCTTCCCGAGGTGGTTGCCGAGGCTTGGAAGTCGCAACCGGCCGACGCGGCGCCGCTGCACATGGTCTTCAGTCCGTGGCGGGCACTCGTGTTTACGGGGCGACTGACCGAGGCGGAAGCGAAGAACATGCTCAACTCGCCGGCGCGGCGCGAGTTGACCGAACTCTTGGCCGACGGCAACGCGGCCGTGTTGGTGATGCTTGCCGGCGAGGACGAAGAAGCCAACAAGTTGGCCGAGCAAGTAACCGCCGGCGTTGTGGCCAAGGCATCGGACGGCCAGATTTCGATGACGCCCGGTGCTGCGATGTTCGCCACGCCGGATGCCCCGCTTCCGTCGGACACAGCGACGGAAGAGCCTTGCCATCAGCCTAATACGCCGACCTTGGCCATGGTGAAAGTTTCGCCGGACGACCCGAACGAACAGTGGTTGGTTCGTTGCCTGATGTCGGTCGAGCCGGACCTGGGCGAGTATAAGGGCCAGCCCATGGTGTTTCCCGTGTACGGACGCGGTCGGGCCATGCCGCCTTACCTGGGCCAGGGTATTACGGAAGAGAACCTAACCGAGTGTCTCGCTTTTCTGTGCGGCGCTTGCTCGTGCATGATCAAGGACCAGAACCCGGGTGCCGACTTGCTGGTTCGTTACGACTGGGACCGTGCGGCCGAAGCGATGGCCGCCGACGAGGGCGACGACAGCTTGTCGATGACCGGATACCAGGAATTCGTTGCCGAACCGGCCGACCAGTCGACCGAAGTAACCCCGGAACAGGAGCCAACGGAGCCGGAAGCGACGGAACCGGAACCAACGGAACTGGCCGCCGTTGAAGAAGATCCGTTCAAGGAGACTGACGTGGTCGTGCAACCGGCGGACCCGCCCGTGCAGGCGTTGAAGGACAAGAGCGAAGCCGAAGAGCCGTCCCGTTCGTCTTTTGCCGGTCGTCAGGCATGGAAGCTGGGGGTCGCCTTGGCCGTGGCCATGGTGGTTGTGGTTATCGCGGGATTGGTTCTTATGCGACGGCAGCGGCCAGACTGAGCGGCAATGATTCATTTGCAAAATGTGAGCAAGGTATACCGAACGGCGAACGGGCCGCTGGGATCGCTCTAGGAAGTGACGCTCGACGTCGAGCCGGGTGAGTT
>CAYYOX010001014.1:0-1936 GCA_964473065.1 uncultured Planctomycetaceae bacterium
TGCATTGCGATGTTGGCGTTCCCGGCACCGCGTGACTTGCCAGACCACCGTTGGTGCTTCGCATCGGGATCCGGCTGGCTGGCGACTTGGTATGTCGCTTGATGTTCCCCCACATGAGGCGCAACGCCCAGCCGAGCGTGCGCCGGATCGTCTTTGTCAGGCCCCACATTCCGATCAACTGTACGACCACGTCGAGGAGATACATGCGGCTCTTCGGACGAAACAACGCACTCAGAAGACGCAGTGGATTATAGAAGTACAGGTATGCCACGAGGATATTAAACTGCTTTCGCCAGGGCTTCTTGTGCCCGGACGCCACGACATAATTCGCGTCGAGCATATGCGGTTCGACACGCTTGCCGCCGACGCTCTCATAGGCAAGTCCCGAAGTGAAGGTTTCTTCATATAGCTTCGAGCCGGTCGCGGGCGAGATCATCAGGACTTGCATATCCACCCCTCCGGCCTTTCGCAGCAGCCGCACCTGGTTCAGCAGCCCGTACGGCCGGCCTGGCGTGTAGAGAGGCTGCGAATCGTGGTGCATTAACATAGACATCGGACTGATGCCTCGCTTTCGCAGCACGCGGAACGCTTCGGTGGTCTTCTCGGCGGTCTGGCCCTTCTTGATCAGCGTGGCGGTCATGTCCTCCACGCCCAGCCACAGCGCCCGAACGCCCGCTTTGCGGACAGTGGAGAGGTGATCCTTCATCCGCAGCGTGTCGTGGACTGTCACCTCGGTGCCCCAGCGAATCGTGTGGCGAAATGCCTTACCGTTGCACATCGCATTGGCAAGGGTCTCGACGATCTCAAGTGTGCGATCTTTATCGTTGAAGAAGTTGTCGTCCGCGCCGAAGAAAAACCGCATGCCGTACTCCCGGTACAGTCGGAGCATTTCCTCAACAATCCGCGTCCCGCTCTTGTAGCGGAGTTGGCGTTGGTTATAGGCGGGGATCGGACAGTAGGGGCAGGCAAACTTACACCCGAACGTCAAGACGAGCGACCCCATCGGGCTGTACTTGCTAACGCGGCTGGCAGGGACGGCCCGGGAGCCCAGCGTGGCATTCCTGCTGGGCGGCTCGAGAAGCTGATACCCCAGGACCGGGTCCGGCAGCTCGTCGAGATCGCCCACCAAACGCTGGATGCCCGTATCGACCAGCTCCTCCGCCACGCCGTCGCGGCCTCCACGTGCATAGACCAGCCCGGGAATCTCATCGAGTGCTCCGCTGTCCCGCGCCCGAAGGAACGTCGTCCGCAATGATTCGTTGCCAGCACGGATCGAAAGCAGCACCTCCAGGAGATTCAGCACGACGTACTCTTCGCCGGTGACGGCCACATCCGCCGCCCAGGGATCGGCCACGTCGGCGCTGAAGACGTCCCACGGTTCATAGATGGCCTTCGGCCCACCGGCGATGATCAGAGGCCGGTTTGCCGGATCGATCCTGCATGCGTCACGGATCAGGACCTCGCACGGCCCGGAGTGAATCTGCATGCTGGAGACCATAAAGATGTCCGGGATTCTTCCGTCCAGGCGCATCTGCGACGGGCGAAAACTCTTGTTCCACTGCTGGAAGACGATGCGGGTCTTGGCGAACCCCGCGTCGGCCATCGCTGACCCGATGGCCCGCACGCCGGCAGGCGACATCCGCGTGTCGGCATAGATGAACGGCAACATTCGCGTGCGATGATCGAATGCGCAGGCGATCACGGTGGTCAGGTCGTGCTTTCCTGCAACATTCCGCAAGCGCAGGCGAATATCGGTCAGCTCGCCCGGCTTCAGCAACTCATCGCCACGATCACGACGGGGAAGTTCCATATCAAAACGCTCCAAAGCAAGGGCACCGTCGGCCTCGCAACGCCCGATCGACGGTCCTCCTTGTGCTCGGGCATCATACAGTCCGTGGGCGAGCCGGTCCAGCCCTCGGACAGAAGCAAATATCAA
>CAYYOX010001015.1:0-1925 GCA_964473065.1 uncultured Planctomycetaceae bacterium
CGCCGTGCCGGCGACGGCTAAACGTCTCATCGCCGTGCCGGCGACGGCTAAACGACTGAACTCCGAAACCGGGAAGTAATTCCTTTACGAGTCCTAAGATTGGCCGGGACGTCACAAGAGAATCTCGCTGGCCTTCAGCGACGGCAAATCGACCACCGCAACCGATGGCAAGCCGGTACGCCATATCGCGCCCGGGTTGATCACCAATGTCGACTCCTCGACATACTGCACCGCAACGTGCGTGTGCCCGTGACACACTAGATCCCAGCTACCGCGGCGAATTGTTTCCCGCAGCAGCCGACCGTCATCACCGTGGAGGAACGCGATCCGGCGTCCTTCTCGCTGAACTTGCCCAAACCGCTCGTGACAAGTTTGGCCGGATGTCTCGATCGCCCCACGGAGCATCACCTGATCGTCCATGTTGCCAAACACGAAGTGCGTTGGCCAGGCCGAAAACAGCGAGACGACCGGCGGGTCGCAGAGATCTCCGCAATGGATCACTTCGTCCACTTCAAGGCTCTCGAACATCCGCACCGCCTTTTGGGTGGTGTTTAGGTCGCCGTGCGTATCGCTGATAATGCCAATCTGCATATTTTGATTCCAGGCTGTCATACTCGCCAGGCGCTTCCCAGAAAGCTACATTAGAGCAGAACCGCTCGCCCAGAGCGAGTAGACCGAACTGCCGCCAACCGCACATCTTGCCCGCCGACGAGATCAATCCGCCATGTTACCTGCCCTAACCATCAAAATCCTGGCAATCGCCACACTGGCTGCCTTTGGACTGGGCGTTGCGGCGTGGGCCCGCGTCGCCTGGAAGAGATCGCCCTATATGCCGGCGCAGACATTTATTTTTGCCTATAACCATGTCATGACCAGGATCCTTTGGCGAACACGTATCGACGGTCGCTTGGAATTGCCGCCCGGACAAGGGGCCGTGATCATCTGCAACCACCGCGGTCCGGTCGATCCTGCCTTCATCGCACTTGCAGCCAATCGGGTCGTCCATTGGATGGTCGCCAAGGAGTATTGCCAGTATCCCGTGCTGGGCTGGGCTTTTCGTATTCTCGAAGTGATCCCCACGAATCGGGCGGGAATCGATACCGCGGCCACGAAAGCTGCCATCCGCTACGCCCACGAGGGAGATCTGGTAGGCATGCTCCCGGAAGGACGTATCAACAAGACCGATCAAACACTGCTGCCGGGCCGGCCCGGCGTCGCGATGATTGCCTTAAGAGCGCGCGTGCCCGTCATCCCCTGCTACGTGACCGGCTCACCATACGACGGCACCATACTCGGTTGCCTGAAGATGCCGGCCAAGGTGCGACTGCGAATCGGGAAGCCGATCGATATCTCGGCCTATTACGATCAGGCCAGTGATCGAAAAGTGCTCGAAATGCTGACCATACGGTTCCTCGTCGAGATGGCCCGACTGGCCGGCGATCCCGATTTCCAACCCCAATTGGCAGGCCGATTCTACAAACCCGGAATGTCCGAAGAATCCAACGGGAATCAGAATTCTGAGTAAGCTTGGTTCACCTCGGCCATTACCAAATAAACTGCTCGCACCAATAGATCGTTCCGCCGGGTGTGCGATAGGCGGCCGCTCCGATCCGACCGTACGACCGGTTCAGTATGTTGGCCCGATGCCCTGACGAATTCATCCAGTCGCGAACCGCTTCGCTGCTGTGCGATTGGCCCATGGCAATGTTCTCACCTACTGACCGGTTGGTGTGCGAAAGATTCCGGCTTCGGGCCATCCACGAAGCATGTTTCCGCGCCGACGCCATCAGCTTCTTATCCACGGCCAGCGGCGGCAAACCACGCTTGGCTCGCTCGGCGTTCGTGTACTTGATGATGTTCATCTCGATCGGAAGCAGTTCCTTCGATGTCGAGGCCGGCGATGTCGAGGCCGGCGATGTCGAGGC
>CAYYOX010001016.1:0-1064 GCA_964473065.1 uncultured Planctomycetaceae bacterium
AGCTTCTTCCTTTCGTCATTCGTGCTTCGTCATTATTCTTCGCGTGGGTCTTCGTGCCTCGACCCACCCTACGGACTGGTGAGTGGCCGTGGCTCTCTTGACAAGGTCGATCCGGTCCCTCAAACTAAGATGTCTCGGTCGGCTCGAAAACCTATTATCGCTTACTCACAAGAAAGGGAATCTCATGACAAACCACAGAAAAACAACCATTTTTCGAACCGGGACGTTGCTGGCCGGTCTGGCCTTGTTGCTTTCGATCGGCTCTGCCTTTGCCGCGACTCCGGTTAGCCTCGATTCGCTGTTGCAGGAGATGGTTGCCCGGGACGAGTTGGCTCGGTATCCGAGTCCGGCGTTCATCTGCCGGCAGTTTAGCAGCTACGATCGCGACACGGTCAGTGCGGATCAGCCGGGTTGGTTCGCCAACTGGGATCGGAGCCAGTTCGTCCGCGTGGAAGAGAACGACGGACGCAAGGAACACGTGTTGCTCGACGCCGCCGGACCGGGCGCTGTCGTGCGATTCTGGGGTACTTGGCACGGGCCGCGAATAGACGACAAACTGGCGCCGTTCAGTAATGGCATCATGCGAGTCTATCTCGACAACCGGCCCGAGCCGGTGATCGCGGGACCGATCGCCGATCTGATCAGCGGCGGTAAGTTGATCGCCTCTCCGCTGAGCGAGTCGGTTTCGCCGGAGACGAACTACGAACGTCGCGGCCACAACCTCTTCCTGCCGATCCCGTATGCCAAGCACTGCAAGATCACCTACGAGAGCGACGCGATCACCGATATCGGCGGAAAGAAAGGCGAGGCGCTCTACTATCAGATCAACTACCGCACCTACGATCCCGAGGCCAAGGTCGTCACGTTCTCGATGGACCAACTCGAACAGTCGAAGCCGCTCGTGGCTCGGATAGGCCGGCAGTTGGTCCGTTCCGGCGTCGATGAGAATCAGACGGCGACGACCGGCCGCTACGAGGGCGTGCTCGCCCCCGGCGAGGAACACACGGACCCACTGGACGGCCCGGGTGCGATCCGTCAGTTGGTTCTGCGGATCGAGGCCGATG
>CAYYOX010001016.1:1074-1921 GCA_964473065.1 uncultured Planctomycetaceae bacterium
TCTCGCGGTCACGGGCTAGCGGCTCAGTCCGTACCGCAGTTGGTACACGCAAGTGACCGAAGACGGCACGCTGCGATGCTTTTGGATCATGCCCTTCGAGCGAACCTGCCAACTGAAGCTGCTGAACCTGGGCAAACAGGACGTCAAGCTCACGGCCAGCGTCGAGACGATCCCTTGGCAGTGGGACCAGCGGTCGATGCACTTCCACGCCACTTGGCGGCAGTACACCGATGTCGACACGGGCCCCGACAAGGAAATGGACGGCAAAGGCGCCTTCGACGTCAACTACATCGAAGTGACCGGCCAGGGACGATACGTGGGCGACACGCTGACCTTATTTAACGGCATCGACGCCTGGTGGGGTGAAGGCGACGAGAAGATCTTCATCGACGGCGAAACGTTCCCCTCGCACGTTGGCACCGGCACCGAAGACTACTACGGCTACGCCTGGTGTCGTCCGGAACGGTTCGAATCGCCGTTCCACGCCCAGCCAACCGGGCTGGGCAACCTCAAAAGCGGATTCTCGGTGAACAGCCGCTACCGCTTGCTCGACTCGCTGCCGTTCACCAAGTCGATCAAGTTCGACATGGAGCTCTGGCACTGGCGCGCGACCAAGATGGACTACGCCCCGGCCACGTTCTGGTACGCCCGACCCGGCGCCGGATGCAACGCCAAGCCCGACCCGGCGACGGCCTCCCGACCGGTTACGAAATAGAGCCGCTGCTGCATCCCCAAAAAAGAAGCCCACGGGATGCAACCCCTGGGCGTGGGGCTAGAAAACAAGTGGCCTCTACATTCGCCGTCGCCAGCTCAGTAGCCCCGTCAATCCTCCTCACAGCAACACCAG
>CAYYOX010001017.1:0-1920 GCA_964473065.1 uncultured Planctomycetaceae bacterium
GTACGAAATAGGGCGTCGTGAGGACCAATTCCCGACGTGCGGCGTAAATCGCCATCAGGAGGATCTGCTGGATCGCTTCGTTACGCACCAGCGGTCCTGAGGGGACGACTTGGACGGTCGTCGGGCCAACTTGCGGCAAGGGCCGGATGCGGGCCGTTTCGGCCAGCTTCTCGAGCCCTTCGCCCGTCTCCAGCTCCCAATCTTCCAGGAACGTTACGGCCAACCCCTCGACGGCCGGACCCTGGACTCGCACCATGGCATCGACCCATTGCCCCACGCCGGCATCCCGCTTGAAGAAACGCGGGTCGACCATGTTCAGGCTGCCGGTATACGCAATCCGGTTGTCCAGCACCACGATCTTGCGATGCAGCCGCAGGTCGAATCGGACAAAGAGCCCCCGCAGCAATCCGCCGGGCAGGGCCGCTGAAATTGCAATTCCCGCTTCTCGAAGCCGCGCGGCCATGGGGCTCTTGAGAAACTCGCGGCTCCCCACGGCATCCACCAACACGCGACACACCACGCCCCTTTCGGACGCACGAAGCAGGGCCTCGGCCACGTCGTCGGCCATGCCGCCGGGATTCCATATATAGAACTCGATGTGACAGATTCGCTCGGCCGCGTCGATGTCGGCAATCAGCGATCGAAACACAGCGGCCGTGTCGCTGATCAATTGCAACTGATTGCCGGGCACGGCCGGAATGCCGGCAGCCGACTCGGTCAGATTGGCCAGCGGTTCGCACTCGGCGCCGAGTATCGACCAATCGACGTCGAACCGCCGGCACAGGTTGTCGATCCATTGCTGATAGGGCTCGTGGATCACGGCCGCCCACTTGGCTCGGCGGTTGCCCAGACGAAGCTCACCGAAGAGCAGGTAGATGATCGCGCCGCCAAAGGGGAAAAGCAACACCACCAGCAGCCAGGCCATCGACACGCCGACCGGATGGCGCCGCATGACAATCCGCAACGACAGCCCCAGCCGGATCAACACATCCGCAACAAAGAGCACCGCAGCGATCCAACTGGCATTTTCCATGGGCACACGCTTCTTTGACGCAGGGGCTGTTTTCTATATTGTCCCTTACGGGCCGGTCAAGTCAAACGAAAATCGGCAATCAGCGGCAGGTGGTCGGATGCCTGTCGGGCCAGGGCCGACCGGGCCGCGAACGCTCGCAGCAGTTCCACGCGGCCGCGAAAGTAGACCCGATCCAGCGGGCGCAGCGGCAAAATGGCCGGGAAGGTCTTCACTCGTTGCGTGGCCGAGACGAATCCGGCCGGTTCCAAGAGCCGCTTCCCCGAGCGGCCGTACATATCGTTGAAATCCCCGGCGACAATTACGGGCGTCTCGTGATGGGCACCCAGCAGGATCTTGGATTGCAGGAGTTTGCGGAGTTGGACCGTGCGTTCGAAACCGGCCAAGCCCAAGTGCAGATTGGCAATCAGCAGTCGGTGCGAGTGCCCTTCACCGCGAACCGTAGCGTGTATGACCAACGCCCTGCGCCGCTTTTTCAAAGGCACGGTCAGATCGATGTTCGTAACGTCCGACAGAGGGAAACGGCTCAAGATCGCATTGCCGTAGACACCTTGGCGAAGTTTGACGTTTGGCTGGAAAGCCCGATGGGGAAGTTCCAACGCGTCGCCCAGCAGATCGATTTGGCAATGTCGTCGCGAGCGCGGCACGCCGTCGTCGACCTCCTGCAACAGGACAAGGTCGGGCTCGTACCGGGCCAATGTCTCGACGACCCGTTGCGGCCGGTAACGCCGATCCACACCGCCGATGGCTTTGTGGATGTTATACGTCATCAAGCGGAGTTTCACAGGCACGGACTCCGTTGCCTAAACAGCATTTCGTGATTCACGGAACCGTCGTAGGGTGGGTCGAGCAGCGAAGACCCACGCGAGGAAATCCAAATGACGAAATCC
>CAYYOX010001018.1:0-1917 GCA_964473065.1 uncultured Planctomycetaceae bacterium
GTATGGGGACGGCAAACGTCTTGTCGCGGCCGTAACGCCGGCGCAGTCCGGCAGTGCCGCCTTGCGATTGGATATACTCTTCGGCCCGAGTGATCCTTTCACCGTGATGTTCTTCGGCCTCGGCCAGACGAAAGGCCGCGCGAACGAGCATGGTGGTCGAGATGTTCGAGAAACTTTTGTCGGAGTCGCCCCATCCGCCGTCTTCGTTTTGTTGCCACGCGAGCCAGTCGATCGCCCGGCCTACCAATTGGCGGCATGTCTCGCGGCGTGCGGCGTCGTCGGTGCGGCGCACTACCAGGGCCAACGCGCTGACGGCCGTGGCGGTCGACAGGGCGGAACTGGAAAGGCATCCGACCCAATGTCCGTCGCTCTCGCGTTCGGCCAACAGGTCGCGGCGAGTCACCTGATAGGCGCTGCGGAGTTGGTCGACGTCGATCGTCGGCTGTTCTGGGATGGTCGAGTCGGGCATTTCAAGCAATGGGCAAAGCATTCTTCCAATGTAAAGAGCGGCCGACCGCCGAGAAAGAGGAGCAAGGGGAAAATGGCTCCTTCTGCGGCAATCACCATTCTGTTATCACGATTGTACCGGTTGCCCTCGGCGTTACCATGCCCCATAATATCCACAGGCACGGTATTAACTGTAATCTTCACTTCACCCGCCAAGGAACGCCCCATGTCCGGCCCTGTCGCCTGCAAACACACCCCGCTGATGGCCGTGCTGGCTTCACTCATATCGGCATGTCACGCGTGCTGCGGGGCCGAGAGCACGGGCAAATTACTGATCACGAAAGAGCCATGAACCCCTTGAAACTCCTGTTGGCCGAAATCGGATATCGCAAGCTCAATTTCGTGTTGAGCCTGTTTGCAGTAACCGTTGCCGTGATGCTGTTCGTGGCCGGGCCGATCGTGATCGACGGCTTTGCCCGGCAGACCGAAGACGAATTGGCCCGCCTGGAAGATCAAACCCGGAAGCTGATGCGCGACATGGGTTTCAATCTGTTGATCGTGCATCGTGACACCAACATGAGCGACTTCTGGGCCGAGGATTTCGCGACCGTCGACATGCCGCAGGATTACATCGATCGATTGGCTGCCGATGATCGGTTGACCCTGGTCACGCATCTGGTGGCCAGCTTGCAGCAGAAGATCACTTGGCAAGATCGCAAGGTGCTGCTGATCGGCTACCTGCCCGAGACGCCGCAACCGCATCGGGCGAAGACCAAGTTCGCCAAGCGTCGGCAGAAGAAGCCGATGGGATATGATGTGGCCGCGGGAACGGTTCACTTGGGCTATGAGTTGGGCATCGGACGCCAGCAGGGCCAAACGGTCGAGGTGCTCGGCAAACCGTTTCGGATTGCCAAGATTGCCGCCGAACAGGGGAGCAAGGAGGACATCACGATCAAGATGGCCTTGGAAGACGCCCAAACGCTGTTAGACAAGTCGGGTCGGATCAACCAGATCCTGGCGCTAGGTTGCCGATGCTCGGGCTCCCGGTTGGCGAAGATTCGCAAGGAACTGGTCGACGTATTGCCGGAAACGCGAATCACCGAGTTCCGCTCGATGGCGGTGGCCCGAGCCGAACAGCGTGATCTGGTGGGCGAGAGTCGTGCCAAGCAGCAGAAACGGGTCGAGCTATTGGCCACGATCGTCACGCCGCTAGTGATGCTGGCCTGTGGCGTGTGGATCGGTCTACTGGCCCTCTCGAACGTTCATCAGCGGCGCAGCGAGATCGGGATCCTTAGGGCGTTGGGGAAAAGTTCGACAATGATCGCGGGGCTGTTTCTCGGCCGAGCCGTGGTGGTGGGGCTGTTCGGCGCGGGCGTCGGGTTCGCGTTGGGGTCGGCCTTGGCGTCAACACTCGGGCGCATGGTGTTGGAAGTTCCCTCGGACGCCCTGAGCACGCGTTGGGACAGTCTC
>CAYYOX010001019.1:0-1910 GCA_964473065.1 uncultured Planctomycetaceae bacterium
AGGTCGATGGGCAGGCACCGTCTCCGCCCTGTGGTGCGGGGCCCGAGGGTTCGGCGGATTATGGGGCGCCTCGAGACAACGAGGAGGAGTGGGTCGCCTATATTTGGGAATGGCTTTTGGGGGTCAATCCTGTGGGCGTGAAGGACGATTTCTTCGAGCTTGGCGGGCATTCCATGCTGGCCGTGCGGATGGTGGCGGCCATCGAGCGTGAGACGGGCCGCCGGCTGCCCTTGGCCGCGTTGTTTCAGCGGGCGACCGTCGAGCATCTGGCCCAACTGCTGCGAGAGCCGGACGCCTGCCCGGCCGAGTCGTCGTTGATCCCGCTTGCGAGCCAAGGCACGGGCCGGCCGCTGTTCGTTGTGCATCCGGCCGGCGGCACCGTGTTCTGCTACCAGCCGCTGGCCGAACACCTCGGGTCCGATCGACCGGTCTACGGCTTGCAGGCGGTCGGTATCGACGGCATTCGCCCGCCGCACGACGACGCCGGGCAAATGGCGGCCCATTATGCCGCGGCCATCCAAACGGTCCAGCCGCAAGGGCCCTATCTGATCGGCGGCTGGTCGTTGGGCGGAAACCTGGCGTTCGAGACGGCCCGGCAATTGATCGAACAGGGACACGATATCGGGCTATTGGCACTGATCGATTGCGGCGCCCTGCCGCCGGCGCGCGAGCCGAGCGAGGACGACTTCCTGCCGATCATCATGGACCTATTCCCGGGCGACGACGACATTTCTTTAGAAGACTTGCGGCGGATGTCGCCCCAGCAGCATCGCGAATACTTCATCGCCCGGGCGACCAAGGCCGGCATCATCCTGCCGCCCTCAGCGTCCGAGATCGGCGCGCACGTGTTCGACGTTTTCAAGGGCAACCTGCAAGCGATGTGGGAATATCGCCCGCAGCCCTACCCGGGCAAAATCACCCTGTTTGCCAGCGAACATCAGCCCGAGGGGATCGACGTGGCGCGGGACCCGATGCTCGGCTGGGGCGCTTGGGCCGCCGAGGGTGTCGAGGTTCATCCCATCCCCGGCCGACACCTCGACATGATCAAGGAGCCGACCGTACGAATCCTGGCCGAGAAACTCCGCCAGTGTATCGAGCAGGCCGAAGAAGGGAATCGTCCATGATCGAGTGGTCCTGGAGATTACGCGTCATGGCACGCATCTGGCGATTTCTCGGTCCGATCCGCTGGCTGATTTCGACCAACCTCTGGATCCTGAGCAAGCTCCTGCAAGGGCTTTCCATGACGTTGATGTGCATCCACGTGGCCATCGACTACACCCGGCTGCTCTACCTCGACTATACGGCCCGGCCCGACGATGTGTTTATCGATACCTATCCCCGGTCGGGTACGACCTGGATGCAGATGATCATGTACCAGTTGACGACCGACGGGAGCATGGACTTCGGCCATATTGCCGACGTTTGTCCCTGGTTCGAGCGGGCGGCGTTCAACAAGCGGAATCTGCACAAGATGCCCTCGCCGCGGATCTTCAAAAGCCACTTGCCCTACATCTGGATCCCGCGTCGCAAGTGCCGCTATATCTACGTGGCCCGGGACGGCAAGGACGTGGCCGTCTCGTTCTATCATTTCTACAAATCGCACCTTCGCTACCGAGGCACGTTCGATCAGTTCTTCCGGCGTTACGTGCGAGGCTGGGTCATCTGGGGTTCGTGGTTCTACCACGTCTCGCGCTGGTGGCGACACCGCGACGACCCGAACGTGCTCTGCCTGCGCTACGAGGACCTGCTCGGCGACCTGGAAGGCTGCATTCGGCGGATCATCGCGTTCTGCGAGCTGGACGTGCCCGAAGAGCGGTTGCCCGAGATCCTTCACCGCTGCAGCTTCGAGTTCATGAAAGAGCACGAAGCGAAGTTCGACTTCGCCACCGAGGTCTTATTAGAACACGGCT
>CAYYOX010001020.1:0-1908 GCA_964473065.1 uncultured Planctomycetaceae bacterium
GGGGCGTCCCTTCGGTGGCGGCCCAACTGACATCGACCGGGGCGTCGAGGCCGTGTTTCTCGCGGAATCGGGTGGTCAGTCCGACGGCTTCCGTGGCGATCCGCTTTCCTTGCAGGTCCTTGACCGTCTTGATCGGCGAGTCTTCCGGCACGCAAAGCACCCAACGGACCGGACGACGACTAACCTTCGAGAAGACCAACTCGGCCACCTCGTGTACGTCGGATCCGTTTTCCATGATCCAGTCGTGACCGGTCAGCCCGGCGTCCAGCAGGCCGTCTTCGATGTATCGGGCCATCTCCTGGGCGCGGATCAACAGGCACTCGATCTCTGCATCGTCGATGGTCGGATAGTAGCTTCGCGAGCTGAAGCGGATCTTGAAGCCGGCGCGGCGGAACAGTTCGCCCGTGGCTTCCTGGAGGCTGCCGGCGGGAATTCCAAGTTTGAGAAGGTTGGACATCGTTCTGATTGTGGTGAAATGTTTGTGGTTGAAGGTCGCCGTGCCGGCGACCGCTAAACGGCGCTTCTACTTCTTCCCGTAGACTTCCTTGGGATCGAAGATTCTCTCTCCGACGACTTCGAGTCCTTCGGGCGTAACTTGGCGGAAGAAGCAGCTTCTGTAGCCTTTGTGGCAGGCGGCGTCGCCAATCTGCTTGACCTTCAACAGGATCGTGTCGCGATCACAGTCGAGGTAGATGGTTTCGATCTGCTGCACATTGCCGCTCTCCTCGCCCTTGCGCCAGAGCTTGTTGCGAGAGCGGCTGAAGTAGACGGCCCGGCCGGTAGCCAGCGTCTCGGCATAGCTTTCGGCGTTCATGTAGGCCATCATCAGGACTTCGCCCGTCTGGGCGTCTTGGGCGATGGCCGGAAGGAGTTCGGCCTTGGCGAAATCGGGGCTGGTGAAATCGGGGCTGGCGTCGGAAGCAGGTGTCATTTTTGCGTATCCGGTGTAAGTAAGTGCTCAGTTGAAATAAATGAGCACGGCCAAGGCCGTCAGGTTCACGCCCGTGCGGCCGGCATATCGAAACTCTCCAGCATAATCGGACCGAGCCCGAGTTGCCAGGGGGCGTTGTGAACCGGGAAGCTTCCACTCCACAGGGGGGGCTTCTGTCCGGTAATCGTTTTCGCCCTCATGTCCGGCAGCCGACAAGGGCGGGCATTTGGAACGATCGGCTCGGCCGATACGAATCGTGCAACAGGGCCGTTTTCCGCTCGGGTGCAGGCATCCGCCGCTCGATTCCGACAACTATATACGCGGGCTTCCTCCCCTCCCGCGCGAAAGGAACCTCCCCGTGGAACGCTCCCTGACCGTTCTCTTGCCGGTGCATAATGCCGAGTCCACGCTGGCCCGCACGGTGCACGAAGTTCTCGAGGTCGTCTCCGAACTGACCAGCCGCATCGAGTTGGTGATCGTCGACGACGGCTCGAAAGACGCGACCAGCGAAGTGGCCGACGACTTGATTCGGCACTACCCTCAAGTTCGAACCGCACGCCACGGCGAACGTTTGGGCCGAGACGCTGCCATTCGCACCGGCCTGAAACAAAGCCAGGGCGAAATCATCCTACTGCGCGAAGAGACGGGTGGTGTGGAACTCGACCGGATCGCTAAACTCTGGCGTGTCACCACGGAGCACCTTGCCTCGACCGAGGTGCCGGAACCGAAATGGACCCAAACGGCCGGCAATCAGGCTGGACGCCGCGCCGGCTACCGGATGATCGACCGCCGATTGATCGATCCGCAGTCCGGCTCCACGCGTCCCACCGAGCCCAATTACCTGGTGCGGCTTCGAGAATTTGCCCTGGGCGAGTAGGTGTGGAAAAAGGGGACAGGCGCCGAGCCGGAGAGATTTCCGGCGGGTTTAGCCCGAACTTGGAAGCCAAGAACAACACAACCCCCGGTGAGTGCGGGGG
>CAYYOX010001021.1:0-1906 GCA_964473065.1 uncultured Planctomycetaceae bacterium
GCGGATTCAGCACGATCCCCCAATCGGGTCGAACTCGGATGGCTTCGTTGTAGTCGGCCAGCGCTTTGTTGTGGTCACCCTTTTTGTAACGAGCGTCTCCTCGTGCGCGGCAGACGGACGCGTAATCCTGGCGATACTCGGGGCTTTCGTCCTCGGGCGCCAGGCGGAGTGCCTCCGCGCAGTCACGAATTGCCCGGTCGTAGTCACCCATCTCACAGTACGTCATTGCTCGGTCGCGGAAGGCCTTGGCGAAGCGCGGGCAGCGTCGAATCGCTTCGTTGTAGTCGGCAATTGCCTGATCGAACAGGCCTTGGTTGCGATAGGCCACCGCCCGATTGCGAAGCAAGCGGCAGTCGTTGACCTCGGCCAGATCGGGCGCCAGTTGGAAGGCCTCGGTGAAATCAATTGCAGCGCGATGATAATCGCCTTTGGCGAAGTGAGCGTGGGCCAGTTCGTTGTAGGCGTCGGCGCAATCCCGGCGGTGCTCGGCCGTGGCGCCGTAGGCCAAAGTCCGGCCATGGTAGGCCTCCGCCAGATCCGGGTCGCGTTGAATTGCCTCGTCAAAATCGGCGACGGCCCCTTCTATGTCCCCTTGCTTCAACTTGAGCATACCCTGCTCAACCAGATAGTAAACGTCTCGCTGTAGCTCGATTACGTAGGAACACCACTCCAATTGGGCCACGGCCAGGGTTTCCTGGAAGTCTTCATATCCTTCCAACGCGGCCAAGATCGACAGCATTGTGCCCAAGTTGCCTTGGATTTCAAGACGACCTTCTGTATCAAGTTCTCGACACGTGTCGTTGATGGTAACCCGGGCGTTCTTCGGCTTGAAATGAAGCACGAACGTCTGAGACTGCGAGTGGCCCGGTTCAGGGGAAGGTGAATTCATGGCGTCTGCCGGATCCCGCGGGACGCTCGGCGGCGAAGGGCGCGGGTCGGCGGACCTAATCGACGTCGGGTCGGCGGACCTAATCGACCTCTGGTCGGGGGACTTAATCGACCTCTGGTCGGGGGACCTCCTTGCCGGAAAAGCCTCCACGGCGGACCCCGAGGGACCTTGTTCTTCGACTGCATCCCGCAGCGCGCGAACCATCTGCAGTGTGCTGGGATAACGCTCCTCCGGTTTTAGCAAGGTTGCCCGGCGGATCACTTGGCTTTCGCCGGGAGGCAGTCGCCCCAGTTCAAGCTTACCCGTCGTATGCGCTTCGTAGATGTCGGTCAACGCTTCACCGGCAAAGGGAAGTCGACCGGTGCGCAGCTCGCAATAGGTGATGGCCAGCGAGTATTGGTCGGTGGCACAACTGGGTACGGCGCCCCGAATGCACTCGGGAGCCACGTAGGCCGGCGTGCCGGCCGGACCGGTGATCGTACGGTAGCTATCCGTCGCTCCCAAGACCCGGGCAAGTCCGAAGTCGCAGACCATGACCGAGTCACCCACCAGCACAAGGTTCTGCGGCTTGATGTCGCAATGTTGAATGGCCACCGGTCCGCTGCCCAAATCGTGGCGTGGGCTGTTGAGGAAATCGATGCCCTTGGCCGCGTCCTCCATGTAATCCAGAAGTGTTTTGACGGGGATTCCCTGGCTTCCCGCTTTCTGGTGTTGTTGGAGTTGTTCGAGGAGGTTTCTCTCACCCAAGAGCATGGCCACGATCAGCGTCTTGGGCCATTGCGGCTCCACGTTCATGGTTCCGGTGATGTGAAGACGCCGTCCGTGAGCCTTGGCATCCAGGGTCTGAATCACGTGGTCGTCGAGAACGGCGCCCTGCTGGTCGAGGATCCAGAAGGCCGTGATCGGCAGCAGGTGTGCGTGGCGAATCTCCTTGACTCGCTGAATCCCGCGAAACTCCTTCAGCCCCAGTTTTCCACTGAGGCTAATGACCTTCAGCGCCGCCGATGTTCGCCCCGG
>CAYYOX010001022.1:0-1903 GCA_964473065.1 uncultured Planctomycetaceae bacterium
TGGTGGGCGGTGCCCACCCTACGGCTTGTTTTTTGGTGGGCGGTGCCCACCCTACACCTAGCGCTCCTCGTCTTTGCAAAGTTTGTATTCGAAGCTGTCGACCAGGGCGATCCAGCTTGCTTCGATGATGTTCTCGCTGACGCCGACGGTGCCCCAGACATCATCCTCGTCTTGGCTTTCGATCACCACGCGGACGCCGGCGGCCGTGGCGGCCTCGGAGTTGATCACGCGGACCTTATAGTCGACAAGGTGCAGCTTGCGAAGGTTCGGAAAGGTGCCGTTTAGGGCCTTTCGCATGGCGGCGTCCAGGGCATTGACCGGGCCGTCGCCCTCGGCCACTTCGTGGCGAACCGCGTCGCCGATGCGGATCTTTACGGTCGCCTCGGTGACGATCTTGCCGTCGGCATCCGTCTCGACGTTCACATGGTAACCGAGCCGCTCGAAGTGCGGCGTGAACGTGCCTTGGCATCGCTTGACCAGCAGATCGAACGACCCGTCGGCCGCCTCGAACTGGTAGCCCGCGCGTTCCATCGAGACCACCCGGGCAAGGATTTGGTCCATTAGCTTCGAGTCGTCGATCTGGTGGTGTGTCGTCATGGCCGCAATGTTCGAGCGGCCCGAGAGTTCGCTTACCAGCACGCGTCGCTCGTTGCCGACCAGTTGCGGGTCGATGTGCTCGTAGCTGGCCGAATTGCGGCTGATTGCGCTGACGTGCATGCCGCCTTTGTGGGCGAAGGCACTCTTGCCGACGAACGGCTGCGTCGAGCGGAAGTTCATGTTGACCATCTCGTAGACGAATCGCGACAACTCGGTCAGATGCTCGATGCTTTCCTTAGGAAGGACTTCATAGCCGTCTTTTTTGATTGTTAGATTGGCGATTACCGAGATCAGATCGGCATTGCCGCACCGTTCGCCGAACCCGTTGATCGTGCCTTGCACTTGCGAGGCCCCGGCATCGATCGCCGCCAAGGAATTGGCCACCGCCATGTCGCAGTCGTTGTGGCAGTGAATGGCCACCGGCACGGACAATGCGTCGACCACCTTGGCCGTGGCCTGGGCGATCTCGTCGGGCATGGCGCCGCCGTTGGTGTCGCAGAGCACCACGCACTTGGCCCCGGCCTCGGCGGCCGCTTGCAGGGCCTTCAGGGCGTAGTCGCCGTTGTGTTTGAAACCGTCGAAGAAGTGCTCCGCGTCGAAGATCACCTCGCGGCCCGCCTCGCCAAGCAGTTGCACGCTGTCGGCGATCATGGCGAGGTTCTCGTCCAAATGGGCCCGCAACACCTCTTTCACCTGGAAGGCCGACGCCTTGCCCACCAAGGTGATCACCGGGGCGCCGGAATCCAGCAAGGCACGCAGTCCCTGGTCCTCGCTGGCCGCGATGCCCTTGCGGCGGGTCATGCCGAACGCACACACCTTGGCGTGTTGCAGCGTCAGGTCGCCGACGCGTTTGAAGTATTCGAAGTCGGTCTCGTTCGAGCCGGGATATCCGCCCTCGATGTAGTCGAACCCCATGGCGTCGAGCCGCACCGTCATCGCCAGCTTATCCGGCAAGGAGAAGCTCACGCCCTCGCTCTGGGCGCCGTCACGCAAGGTCGTGTCGTAGATTTCGATTCGACGCATGGGGGATTGGCCGCTCGCGGCTTTGCAATGGTTGAGTTGTGAGTGGTTAGCACAAAGCCCGCGGACTGCGTTGCTCGGGTAGGTGGCGCGACCAACGGTCGCGGCTTTATAGGGCAGAAACAAAAAACCCTCAGGCCGCCTCGACCTCAGGGCTCTTGCCACGGCTGGTGGCAAACACTCAAGTTTACGGCCGAACGGGGGGCTTGTCAAGCAGTTGCGTCCCACCTACAGGAGATCTGCAAAGTTGTCGAACTATCATGCGGGAGCCCGAAAACGGGGACTG
>CAYYOX010001023.1:0-1900 GCA_964473065.1 uncultured Planctomycetaceae bacterium
ATGTCCGGGCTGGCGTACAAGGTGCTCAGCGCCAAATGGGCCTCGTCCAGCCGGCCTGCGTCCAACTTCGATTGGATGGTCTGCATGAAGTTGGCGTACTTGTTACGGTTCTCACCCTGAGACGCCTGCGATGACGACAAAGGATCGGTCGGCGCCCGGGAAGCAGGTGACTGGGAAGCGGGCGGCTGGAAAGCGTCTGTCAGCCCGGGTTGCGTGTGCGACGGATGAGCTTCGTGCGGCGAAGGTTGTGATGAGCCCGGAGAGCTTGGCGGCGCGTTCAGGTTGGCGTAAGGCGCCGCATTGGCCGTCTGGGGGTAACCGGTCGTTTGGGGGTAACTGGGCGCGGGTAGACCACTGCCGACGGCAACCGCCTCGGGAGCTACACCCGGCGGGACGAAAGTCGGCGCGTCGCTGGCATACGGCGTAGCTGCCGCCGTCGGCGCCATAGTCGCTGAGGGATAGGTTGCCATACTGCCGGGACCACCGACCGCGTTGTTAGGCATACCGGGAGCGGTTCCCATGGCCGTCGGCGAGTTGGGCATCCCCGGTTGGGCCGTGCCGCCGGCAAACTGTGGAATGGTCACGTTCGGATCGGGCAATCCGCCCGGCGGAGTGTTGCTCCAGGCAGGCGCCGCGTCGCGCATGGCCGCGGTCTCGGCATTTCGCGTAATCGCCATATAGGCCCCATACGCTACGGCTGCCAACACACCCATAATGAAAAAAGTTTTCAGCGAATTCATGATCGTCCTCCTTGACGAATCACTCGGATTACGATTGTTTACGGTAGATTAGACCTTGACGGAAGAATACATTCGGAGAAAAGCGGATGCCTGACCATGATCCTTGGTTCGACGAAACGCATGATGATGAGTATGACAACGAGGAGTATGACAACGAGGAATATGACGATGATTTAACCGAAACGGTCGCGTGTCCCCACTGCGGCGTCGAGGTGTACGAGGATGCTGTCCGCTGTCCGATCTGCGAAACCTACATCACGCATAACACCAACATCTGGGCGGGACGGCCTGTCTGGTGGATCCTCCTGGGATTGCTGGGCATCGCGGCCGTGATCGTCATCTTGGCCGGATTCGCCGTCTGGTAGCCGACACAGGACCGCGAATCATACGGAAACTCGCCAATCGATGCTATCCCGGATTATTGATGAACCGGGGAATTACGTGTCGCACTGTCGTAACTACGTTCGTCAGAACGTGGTCGTAACCCTCGGGCACGCCCCACGTTCTGGCGAACGCAGCTACAGACCCATGAATAATCCGCTCTACGTCAGCAGCGGACAAAATGGGGTAGATGCGCAAGTCGGGAAAGGCTGCCGCTCTCCTCTTGGCATTACGACGGCCGATTTGCCCGCAATCGGGCGCGAATCTCCGCCAACCGCCGGCCCAATTCCTGCTCGAAACCCCGGTCGGTGGGCCGGTAGTACTCTTTCTCGATGCCCAGGTAGTCTTGCGCGGCGATGGCGTCCGGCGCGTCGTGGGCGTATTGATAGCCCTCGCCATGACCCAGCCGTTTCGCGCCCGCATAGTGGCGATCTTTCAAATGCACCGGCACGGGCAGGATTCGCCCCTCGCGCACATCGGCACGCGCCTCGCCGATTCCCAGCGTGGCCGCGTTCGACTTCGGGGCACAAGCCAGGTACGTGACCGCCTGGGCCAAGTTCAGTTGGCACTCGGGCAGACCGACCAGTTCACAAGCATGGGCGGCTGCCATCGTTAGCGGCAAAGCGGACGGCTCCGCGTTGCCGACATCCTCGCTGGCCAGAATCACCAGCCGCCGGGCAAGGAACCGCACATCCTCGCCCCCTTCGAGCATTCGGGCCAGCCAGTACAAGGCGGCGTCGGGATCGCTGCCGCGGATGCTCTTGATCAGCGCGCTGATC
>CAYYOX010001024.1:0-1891 GCA_964473065.1 uncultured Planctomycetaceae bacterium
TGTTGAGGATATCCTGACCCTCGACCTTGCGGTTGCCGTCGGTGTCGCCCGGAGCAGCTTGGAAGACGCCGATCTCGGCTTTGGTCAGCGAGTAGTAGATACCATTCTCTCCCGCCGCACCATCGTCGGCGTTGCCGAACCAGAGGCCGGCGCCGAGGTAATCGCCTTCGTTAGGCAAGACGCCGGCCACGCCGTAGGAACTCGGAATCGTGCCGTCGAACGCGCCGCCGGCGGCGATCCCGAAGCCTTCGTAGAGATCGTGAACGATTTCCAAGATCGTCAATCTTCGGTCGCCCCAGACGGCCGATCCGCCCGCGGTGATGGGCTCGATACCCGCAACGCTCAGGCTGCCGCCGAGGAAGATGTCCGCTTCGACGGACGCGGAGCCGTCGGTTTCGATCTTGTCGTTGGCTTCCCCGGCGATGTCGATGTTCAGCGTGGCGTTGCCGTCGAACTCGATCGAGCCGAAGATGACCGCCGTACCCAGGCTGTTACCGACATTGGCTTGACCGCGAACGTAAAGATTGCAGGGGATTCCCGGCTCGCCGGGCTGCCCCAACAGGGCTCCATCGCCGAGGTTGAGGTCATTCACGCTCAATCCGCCGGCCGGGTCGATCACCAGGCTCACGCCGTCGGCGACGGTCAGGTCGCCGATCGTCGCGTCGCCGTAGAAATCGGTTGTTACGGTGGTGTCGGCCTGGACCACGACGTTGGTCGTGGGCAGGTCGGACGCCGTGCTGCCGCCGGCCTCTTTCACGCTCACCGCATCGATCGAAAGGGCGCTATCGTTGGCGGTAGTAACGAAATGATTGTAGATATGAATGTTCGTCGATTCGCTCACCGCGGTAAACGTGTAGCCGTCCTGCAGGGTCCAGCCCTGGTCGGTCGCCATGTTGGAGCCGGTGGGCGTGGTGAACACTTCATTGTAATACTCGGTGGAATAGTCGCCGTTGGTCATGTAGATCCATCCGGCTTGAGGTGCGCCCGTCGGAAGACCCTCGTGTCCGGCCCAGCCTGAAGACTGGAACGATAGCGTGTAGGTCTTGCCGATTTCGGTAGCAATCGTCTGTGCGGCATCCCGCGAAGGTATATAGTGCAAATGAAGGGAATAGTTACCTTCGAAGACATCGAAGCCGCCCCAGCCTGCAGCCGGAGTTCGACCCCAGTAGCTGCCGGTCCAGTCATCTGCCCGTGATCCCGCATCCGCCTCCACTCCCCCATTGTCCGGATTCTCGAACCCGCCGTTGACGATCAGTTCGGCGCCATCTCCCGGCACGGCCAGCCCGGTAAGCGACAGCGCTCCGCCACCGAGCGTAATGGTTCGCGCGACGGCTTCATTGGCCAGATCGGAACTGCTTACGCCGATCGGGTAGCCGGGCTCGGCAGTGAAGGCGGCCGTACCGAAATCGATCTGGTCGGTCACGACCAGTTGGCTAGCGCCTGTGTCGGCCGTTCCGCCCTCGAGCGAGACAGAGGTGGTCGTCAGATCGGCGCCCAGGCCGAGCGAACCGCCTTGAAGCTGCAAGAGACCGATCTGTCCGCCGCCGGCCACGTTGACCGAGCCGCCGGCCACGGCGACGTTGCCGTCACCGGAGAGCGGGTCGTCGACTTTCAACGTGTAGTCGCCTTCCGATTGCAGGGTCAAGCTCAAGGGAGCGTCGACCTGCAGCGGATCGGGACCGTCGACGACGACCTCCATGGGGCCGGCATGTCCGGCGCTGCCCGGTCCGGCCGTGATCGTCGAGTCGGCGGCGATGAGAATCGGATTGTCATAAGCGACCGGCGAGGAGGCCGTCGGCTTGGCCGAGAGGAGCAAATCGCCCCCGGAGAGCGAAACCACCGCGCCGTCGATCGGGTTCGACCCGTGATAGGCGGCCAGGCGACCTTCTTG
>CAYYOX010001025.1:0-1888 GCA_964473065.1 uncultured Planctomycetaceae bacterium
CTTAGTCATTCGTCATTCGGATTTCGTCATTTGGATTTCCTCGCGTGGGTCTTCGCTGCTCGACCCACCCTACAGACTCTACTTCGGTTTCGGGCTGCGAAAGTTGCGTCCCTTGCGGGGTCCCAGCACGGCTTCGGCATACTCCTGGACCTGCTCGGGCGTTTCCCAGTAATGGTCGTAGACCCACTCGTCCTCGTACTCGCAGTTGTCGGTCGTATAGTCGCGGCAGATCTCGGGCCGCGTTTCGTAGTCCGTGCAGAGATTGTCGTCGCCCAGCCGCGAGCACCGATTGTGGACCAGCAGGTACCAGGAATCTTCCTCGATGAAGACGGTCGCCCGCTCGTGGAGCAGATACCAGCGGATAAACTCGAAATCGTCCCAATCCTCGGGCGTGTCGATCGGCAAGGCGAAATAACAGCAACACTTGGCCGCACAGTGGCTGCATAGCACCTCGTCCGGCTTGAGGTGCTCGCGATTCGGCTTCTTATTGCAGCGGTGGGTTGGCAGCGTGGTCGATAGGGTGTCGGCCATAGGGTAAAACTCTCCAAGAAACGGGACCGGTCTCCAAGAAACGGGACCGGCGGGGTCTTTCCTGCAAGGCCACAGGGTATCACACCACCGCCTGGGGATAAAGGGGCGGCGGAAAACGCTGGCCTGCGGGCCCCTTCCCGGTTAAACTGGAAACAGAGGAGCCGCCATGGAAAAACCAGACAAAACGCCGAAGCCTGACACGCCCAAAGCGAGTCAGAAGCGAATCCTTCGCAGCCACGCGCCCCATGCCCGAGTTCCGCAGCCCCCCCACTTCTTCCTGAAGCGACGACCGCCGGGTAGCTGAACTATCTAGCAGAGGCGATTAGTAGGCCGTCTGCTCAACTTCCACGCGGACGAAGAAGACCTGGCTGCCCGTGACGGGGTCAATCTGAACTTCCGCCGAATCGGCGACAGATGGCTCCGGCGGGGCGGGAGTTGGCCCCCCGATGGCTACAGGTTCGGCAAGCAGATCGGCTTGATGATCGCGGTCGAATACTTCGTCGGGGGCCGGACGACAACCCTCGGGCACGCCCTGCTCAATCACCGTACAGGCAGACAACTCGTCTGTTTGCGTCCGGCGGCAAGTGTCTGCTTCCCGCAACGACGCTGCACTTCCATAGGCGATCAGGGCCGCCAAGCCGGTTAATAGAGCAAATCGCTTCATTATATTCCCCCCAGACATCCCATCTTGTTCTCTTTGCGGCAAGATGCTCGTCCATGGCGAGTTGGCTTGAAGCCCCATATACTCTTCATCCGCCGCACAGCCTCTAGTTTAATCAAAACCTCCAGGATCTCAAGGGGAATCCCCCAGCCATAACGGCCGATTTTGTCGCCGGGCCATGGCACTCGCTTCGCGAGGGTCTTTTTCGTGATCGCCGGCGCGCGTCTGAAAAGAGAAATCTACAAATCGAGTCTTTCGGTTTTCTGTTTTCTTGCGTCCTCTTTTTATTTTTTTCTCACAACGTCTTGGGTGCAAACGGCCATTTCGAAAAACTTTTTCGGCGCTGCTTGACATTTGCTGAGCTAATCGGAAAATGGACCTTGTTCAATGTCGGGTTCACCGACTGTTTGTCACGGATGCCACTGGGTCAAGTCGGCCACTCAAGATGATAGCCGGCCGTTTTTGTTATTCGACGTTGTTCGCATTGATTGAAGAGTACACGTTGTCGACCGAAGCAATTCGGTTGGCAATCGGACGAAGTTCTGGGGGACGGCGACCGCAGGGAACGACTGTCGGCCCGAGATAGGTGTGGCCCCGGATGGCCTCCCCCATGCTTTTTGTCTGCTACTTGTAAAGAAAATATGTAGGGTGGGTCGAGGCACGAAGACCCACGCAGCACTGAATGACGAAATCCGA